>JAXEBU010000001.1:0-7088 GCA_034093895.1 Candidatus Choladocola sp.
GACATTGGTTGTGCGCCAACCTCACAACGGTAAAACGAGCCATGTCAAAAGAAAGACTGATAAACGGTGGCTTTTATGATTTAGCCACAGCCTATCAGTCCGTGCACGTCAACTATTGAAACCGCCGTGTACCGAACGGTATGCACGGTGGTATGAGAGGACGGCGGCTAATCACCGCCTCCTACTCGATTTCTCACTTCCTGCGCTTTGCAAGGAAATTGTTGATGCGGTCTGTCGGATTCAGAAGATCACTGATGGAACCGTCATGGTTCAGTGTATCGATCACAAGGGCGATGTATTTGCTCATATCGCAGCCAAAATAGTACGGTTTCTGCAGAAGCTCCGGTGTCTGATACACAAGATTGGTGGTCAGCATGGCGTAAAACAGGCCCTGTTCATAAGCACGGTCAAACTTTTCCAGGCCGTTTGTGAACAGGCCGAAGGTGGAGCAGATAAAAATTCTGCCGGCCTTTCTCTTCTTCAGTTCCGTTGCCACATCGATCATGCTGTCACCGGAGGAGATCATATCATCGATAATAACCACATCCTTGCCTCCGATATCGGAACCGAGAAATTCGTGGGCAACGATGGGATTGCGTCCATTTACCATGTGTGCATAATCACGTCTCTTATAGAACATTCCCATATCCACACCGAGTACATTTGCCATGTAAATGGCACGGCCTGCGGCACCTTCATCGGGACTGATAATCATCAGATGATCGGGATCCGTTCTGAGGTCGGGAGCTGCCCGGTACAATCCCTTGATAAACTGGTAAACAGGCTGAATCGTCTCGAAACCGTGGAGCGGAATGGCGTTCTGTACCCGCGGGTCATGTGCGTCAAAAGTAATAATATTGTCAACACCCATCTTCACCAGTTCCTGCAGAGCGAGAGCGCAGTCCAGAGATTCTCTTCCTGTACGTTTGTGCTGACGGCTCTCATAGAGAAACGGCATAATGACATTGATTCTTCTTGCCTTACCGCCGACTGCCGCAATCACGCGCTTCAGATCCTGAAAATGATCATCCGGAGACATACGGTTGGTATGTCCGCAGAGAGAATAAGTCAGACTGTAGTTGCATACATCCACAAGAATATAGAGATCATCACCGCGCACGCTGTCCTGAATAATACCCTTGGCTTCTCCTGAGCCAAAACGCGGAACGCTGGATTTTACAAGGTAGGAAGGTCTGGAATACTCACGAAGCAGCGGACTTCCATGGTGTTCGTGTTCCCGTTCCCTGCGCCACTGAACAATATGCCGGTCAATTTTCTCTCCCAGCGTTTCGCAGCTCTTCAGAGCGATAATACCAAGCTCTCCTACAGGGATCGTGTCCATGTTACGTTCATAAGCAGATTGCAGTTCCATACATTAATCCTCCAATATTGCTGCAACGCAGCAGGTGTATGATGAGTAGCTTTTTCTGTATTGTACCCGAACATTTTATCACAAAAACAAAGTTGGTCAAGTCTTTCGCGACAATATTTTTTTCTGGATCCGGATATCGTCCCCGATCAGCTTCAGCATCGTATAATTGCTGGAAATCCTGGAAAAAATACGTTCTGAATACGTATCTGCAAAAGTGGCAAGTGCCAGATTTGTGGAGATCAGAGTGCTCCTGCGCCGGAGAATCCGCTCGTTTAAGACGAGGAACAGCTGGGAAGAAACGAAAGAATTTACCAGCTCGGTTCCCAGGTCATCAATGATCAGAAAATCACAGTCAAAAATATACTGCTCCAGGTCGTTCTGATCGGAGCTTCCGTTCCGGCCGAATGCAGAATCGGCGAACAGCTCAAACAGCCGGAATGAGGAAAAATAAATGACAGAGTGAGTCGTATCCAGCAGCTCCTTTGCGATGCAGTGGGAAAGAAACGTTTTTCCCAGCCCCGTATCACCGTAGAGGAACAGGTTTTCAAAGCCGTTGTCGAATTCTTTCACGAAACGGCGGCATTCTTCCAGTGTCCTTCTGGCGGTCTGCGCAGCAGTCAGATTTGTAACCGGATCCGTGATTTTGTCTGAGTAATATTTCAGAGAAAAAGTGGAAAAATTCTCTGATTTCAGGATTTCCCTGAGATTGGACTGCATATACAGCAGATCTATGGTAGCCTGCCGGAAACAGTGACACTTTTCTGTACCGATATACCCGGTGTCGTGACAGTCGGGGCAGCGGTAAACAGGTGTCAGATAATCTTCCGGATAACCTGCTTCACGAAGCAGTCTGGAACGGTATCCGGAGAGTTCGGCGATCTGACGACGCAGCTCATCCACAGATGCGTCCCCGTCAGTCAGAAGCTTTCGCGCACAGGATGTGCTGGCAGAGGCAATTCTGGCATCAATCTCGGAAAACTCCGGAAAACGGCTGTAGATTTCTTCTGTACGGCGGGTCAGTTCCTGTCGGTTCTGCGCCTGCAGGCGCTGATAATCCCGCATGATGGTGTTGTATTGTGTGTTCGTAAGTCCCATACGTACTCCTTGTTTCCGTCACCGCTGTACGGACAGCGGCAGATGTCCCTATTGATTCAGCAGCTGTTTTTCCAGCTGATTGTAGTCATATTCACGCTGGGTGAAATTGTTGAAACGGTTGCCGGCTGATTTCTGCGGTTTTGCGGCAGATTTTTTCTGATCATTTCTGCGTTGCTGATCCAGTTTCTCCACATCAGCCAGAGAGGTCACGCCGCTTCGGTGCCACTGTTCCAGAATCCGGTCGGCATATTCAAAGTTCGGCTGATGGGTCTGACGGATGGTCCGTCTGCAGGCTTCCAGAATGATGTCCATGGTGAAATGAAATTCATTCAGCCACCGGGACATGATTTCCTGCTCCGGTACGGCAGGATTTCTCCCCTTGATACCGAAGGTATTCATAATAGTAAAGTAGTTTTTATTGTAGAGATTCGTCTCCTGCTTGGCCTGCATCACAGTGGAAATGCCTGCTTCCGCCCAGGAGAGGGCCACCTTGCGCATGTAATGGCGGTTTGATGTTCCCTTTGATATGCAGTATTCCAGAAGATATACAATGAGATCGGTGGAAAACTGCAGTGTGTCATAGTAATAGACGAAATCGTTCTGTTCCGCCGAAGTGAGCGGTCGCTGGAGATACTGTTCTGCGATGAAAAACAGCTGCCGTATTTCCTGCTGTTCCCGGACAGCAGCGACGCGGTCGCGGCTGGGGGAATCCGGATCACGCTCTTTTTTTCCGGAAGATTCAGCTGTTCTTTTTTCTCCGGCCGCACCATTGCCCGGAGCCGGGAAAGGTCTGTGGTTTGTCGTGTTCTCAGCAGCGGAGGTCTGGGAAACCCCGGTAAAGGTTACGGACAGAATCTCCCCCTCAGGAGAAAGCTTCAGCCGGAGCAGATTCTGCTTTTCCCAGTAGGAAAGGGCGCGAGAAACGTCCTTTTCGGTATGCTCAAAAACGTCGGCAATCGATGAGAGCGAAAGCTCCCGTTCTGTATCTGCGCAGCGGAGCAGATAAAGATACACTTTGACAAATTCTCCGTTGGCATGGGGCATATACTGATCGATAAAAGCATTCTGTACTACCGTAGCTCCCTCCGGAGTATCCGTATATATTTTCATAAGGTTCTCTCCCCGTATTATCCTGGTTTTCTGATATCTGTCTGATCCGCCAGGGCGGTTTTCTGTTCATCCAGTATAACATATTCAAAATGAAATGAGAACAGGCAGTTTTAAATTCACAGCCGGAAGCACCACAGCAGCAGATCGTCTGCGTCGTCCGGAAGTCTGTGAACTGTATGCGCGGAGACGGACTGTAATACTCTTTGGAGCGGAATGTGGATAATGTGGACAGTGTGGATAAATGGTTGACAATAACAGTTCTGACACGGTACAGATGCAGAAAAACAGGGATTTTTGTCGAAAAGTTATGTAAATCACTTTTTCCACAGAAAAAAACACATGTTCATTCACAAAAGATGTGAATAAACATGTGGATAATGTGGATAACTACTGCCCAAGCAGGTTTTCTCCTATTTTTACAACGTCTCCGGCGCCCATAGTTATCAACAGGTCTCCGGGGATACATTTTTCAAGCAAAAATGTTTCAATCTCGTCAAAGGTCGGGAAATAATATGCTTCCTTTCCTTTTTTCTCCAGTCTGATACGCAGATCATCGGAACTGATTCCCAGTGTATCCGTTTCCCTGGCTGCGTAGATGTCCGCCAGTACAATTTTATCTGCCAGTGCCAGCGCGTCGACAAATTCATCCATCAGCGCCTTCGTGCGTGTGTACGTGTGAGGCTGGAAAACACACCATATATTTTTGCAGGGATATTTTCTGGCAGCATGGAGCGTGGCCTTTATCTCTGTGGGATGGTGCGCGTAGTCGTCGATGATGGTGACACCGCCCACCTCTCCTTTTTTCTGAAAACGTCGGTCAGTTCCGGTAAAGCCAAGGAGTCCCTCTGCCATGACAGCGGCAGGGATTCCCAGCAGATCGCCGGC
The DNA here is from genome assembly GCA_034093895.1 of Candidatus Choladocola sp. Lineage (GTDB taxonomy): Bacteria > Bacillota > Clostridia > Lachnospirales > Lachnospiraceae > Choladousia. The sequence continues at coordinate 4,463 of JAXEBU010000001.1, forward strand.
GGCCAGAGCTGCCACTGCATTGGCAACATTATGTTCTCCCGGAACGGAAAGTTCGAAATGGCCCAGAGTGGTATCGCCTCTGCGCAGCTCAAAGCTTCCCCGCCCCAGCTCGTTGTAGGTGACGTTGACAGCCCGGTAGTCACCATTTTCGGTGCCGAAGGTAATCACGCGGCACGCGAGACCGCGGGTCAGTTCCTCCAGGCCGGGTATGGATGCGTTGATGATCAGTGTTCCGTTTTCCGGAAGCTTCCCGGCAAAAAGCCGGAAGGAGTGGCGGATGTCATCCAGATCCTTGAAGAAATCGAGATGATCCGCATCGATATTCAGAATGATACCGATGGTGGGGAACAGCTCCAGAAAGCTGTTGGTGTATTCACATGCTTCCGTCAGGAAATATTCGGATTTTCCGATCCGCACGTTTCCTCCGATGGATTTCAGAATACCGCCCACGGAGATGGTCGGATCGTATTCGGCCTGCATCAGGATATGGGAGAGCATGGAAGTGGTGGTAGTCTTTCCGTGTGTTCCGGCCACAGCCACGGAAGTCTCATAATTTTTCATCAGCTGACCGAGAAGCTGGGCCCTGGAGAGCATCGGAAGATTTTTTGCAACGACTGCCTGAAATTCAGGATTATCCGGGTGGATGGCTGCTGTATAGACAACCACGTCAATATCATCGGTAATATTTTCGGCACTCTGGGGATAGGAAACCCGGGCGCCGAGTTCTGTCAGCCAATCCGTCAGAGGGCTCTCTTTTGCATCAGATCCGCTGACGGTAAAACCGCGTTTTAGAAGAACGGCTGCCAGACCGCTCATGCTGATTCCGCCGATTCCGATAAAATGAATGTGAACGGGACAGCTGTAATTTATCTGGTACATCTGGAAAATCTCCTTACTTTTATTATTCTTGTATGCCTACTTTGATTATACTCGATTCGGTATAAATGTCCATTTTTTTTTCTTGTATGGGTAACTTCGTTCCCTGGGAGGCAAAATGCTCCCCGGAGGAGAGAATGTATAAATATGAAGGATTTTGTTGCTTTTAGAAGAAAATGGTAAAAATAAACAAAAAAATGGGAAAAAATCAAACAAAAATAACAGTTATAAAAGCAAAAAAAGGCACATATATTTTTCCTGTTAAGTTAATTATGATAAAAACGGTGAAAGATAAATAGAAAATATTGTAAAAAATGTTCACTATTTAAAAAAGCTGTGCTATAATAGAAAAAAATAAATTACAGCAAGAGGTGATAGCGTGATTAAGAAGGAAATGATAGCCATGCTGCTGGCCGGCGGGCAGGGAAGCCGACTCGGAGTCCTTACTTCCAAAGTGGCCAAGCCTGCTGTGGCTTTCGGCGGGAAATACCGTATTATCGATTTTCCGCTGAGCAACTGCATAAATTCAGGAATCGATACAGTCGGAGTACTGACTCAGTATCAGCCTCTCCGGTTGAATACACATATTGGTATAGGTATCCCGTGGGATCTGGACAGAAATGTCGGCGGAGTTACCGTACTTCCCCCCTATGAAAAAGTCGGCAAGACAGAATGGTATACGGGAACAGCCAATGCGATTTATCAGAACCTGGCGTACATGGAGTCCTACAATCCGGATTACGTCCTGATTCTTTCCGGTGACCATATTTATAAGATGGATTACGAAGTGATGCTTGACTATCACAAGGCACACAATGCGGATGTCAGCATTGCGGTGATGCCTGTTCCGCAGGAGGAGGCCAGCCGGTTCGGCATCGTGGTAGCCGATGACAACGGCAGGATTCTGGAGTTTCAGGAGAAGCCGAAGGAGCCGAAGAGTAATCTTGCTTCCATGGGTATCTACATATTTACATGGTCTGCACTGAAGGAAGCTCTGCTGACGCTTTCTGAACAGAGCAACTGTGATTTCGGAAAACACGTGATTCCCTACTGCCATGAGAAGGGTGAGACACTGGTGGCGTATGAGTATAACGGCTACTGGAAAGATGTGGGTACCCTTGGCTCTTACTGGGAAGCCAATATGGAGCTGATTGATATTATTCCGGAATTTAATCTGTACGAAGAGTTCTGGAAGATTTATACAAAGGGCGATATCATTCGTCCACAATATATCTCAAGTGAAGCCGTAGTTGAAAGAAGTATTATCAGTGAAGGTGCTGAGATCTACGGTGAAGTACATAATTCTGTAATTGGTGCCGGAGTTACCATCAAAGCCGGAAGTGTAGTAAGAGATTCTATCATAATGAAAGAAACTACGATTGAATCTGGCTGTACGATTGATAAATCGATCATTGCGGAAAATGTCACGGTAGGTGAAAACGTAGTGATGGGCGTGGGCGAAGAGGCACCGAATGTGCTGAAACCTGCGGTTTATGCATTTGGTCTTGTTACAATCGCTGAGAATTCAGTGATTCCGTCCAATGTGAAAATTGGAAAAAATACAGCCATCAGCGGCAAGACAACAGCAGAGGATTATCCTGGCGGAGAGCTTGTAAGCGGCGGCGCAATTGTAAAGAAGGACGGTGAATAATATGAGAGCATTGGGAATTATCTTAGCAGGCGGCAATAACAACAGAATGAGAGAATTATCACATAAAAGAGCTATCGCGGCTATGCCTGTTGCGGGAAG
>JAXEBU010000002.1:0-3417 GCA_034093895.1 Candidatus Choladocola sp.
ACCACGGTCGAAACGACCGCTGTGGAGTGTTCAGCTTTACTCGGAAGCTCTTCTCTCACACCAAGCAGGTTTCCTGGCTTGCAGATCATCACACGGCTTCTCCTTCTCGCGTTGTATTTGGGTACGCAATGGTTCTATGAAGCTTCGCTCCCTGCTTACAGTGACCGGATCGCTCAGGCATCACACCTGATTCCCTTTTCAGAATTTTCTGCACTTGATGTGGCAATAACTGAATTACACGTTAAAAATATAACACATTTTTCATACCGCGTCAATCTGTATTGTGAAAATATCTGATATCTAATAATAGCAGTTATGCTGTTTCTGCCATTCGCAGATAATATCTACATTTTTCAGTTCTGTACTGCTGATATACGTATACAGCATATCGTTTGCCGAGCCGGACGGACAGTACGGCTTTGCCGATTCATACCAGGAAAGTCCCTCAAATTTGTCGTACGCTTCCTTCGCCGCGCCTCCCTGTTCCGCATGGAACGTGTATCCGTAGCGGGCCAGAATTTCATTGATCGCCAGCTGTGATTTGTAATGCTCTTCTTCTACGGAAGCTCCTTCCAGTTTTCTGAGATCATCTGAGGTCAGCAGGCGCGAACTGCTGAACGGGAAAATGAAATCAGACGATGGTGCCTGTATTCCGTTTATGACCGTGATGGTCTCACCGGACGCACCTGACGAACCGGAACTCTGACTTCCGCCATCAGACGAAGACGTTCCTCCTGCAGTCAATGGAATTTCTGTCCCCGGGGACGCACCGGATGTTCCCGATACGCGTGACACAGTATCACCGGTCACAACTACGTGCTGCGGACCGGCCGCATAGGAAGCCACCGCATACTGCGCCAGATTCACATGCATCCCGTCCTCTTCCATCCAGTATGCCATCTCGTCAAAGCTGTTTCGGATGCTCTCTTCCGAAATATTCTCCACCTGACCGATAATGGTCTCTTTGTAGGCTGCCACAACGGCTTCTTTCGCAGTTACTTCATCGCAGCCAAGAAGATCACCCATGGACATCTTTTCTCCCGTTGCCAGATCAAAAGAGGTTCCCGCCATAAAATGATAAGGATGAGCACCTCCCATATTCATATAATACATCTGAGACACGGAAAGCACATTACCGTTTAGATAAATCGAATCACACGTCACTTCATATGATACGTATTCTGCCATATTGGATCCGGCATTCTGCAGATCAAGGATAACGGAATCCGTTTCCGGCCCCTGTTCCTCTATCACCTTCCGGGCTTCCTCATAAAAATAAGTGTTAATTGTATCTACAACGTTCTGATCGTATCCCTCCACTCCGTTCAGAACGGGATATTCCACTTTTACATGTGTTCCATACACCATGGATGAAACCATCACCTGATATACACCCGGTACATCTTCCTGTGCGGCTGCAGCTGTTCCCGGGAACGAATTTCCCGTCTGAAGCAGTAAGGCAGCCGCAAACGTCATGCAGTATAACGCTTTTCTGAATTTCTTTCTTCTCATATGCATCCCTCCTTTTTTCCGGAAAGATATACGAAAAAGCTGCCGCAGTCATCACTGTGCAGCAGCCTTTTCGTTGTATTTGTTTTGTCAGATCTTTACAGTCCTGCTTTTTTTGCAGCTGCTTCTACCACATGCCCTACCAGAACGGATGTTGTAACGCTTCCAACACCGCCCGGAACCGGAGTGATTGCTTCTACGATCGGCTCTACTGCAGCGTAATCCACGTCACCGCAAAGCTTGCCTTCCGCATTTACGTTGATTCCCACATCAATTACAATCTGGCCCGGTTTTACATAATCAGCGCCTACAACGCCTGCACGGCCTGCTGCCACAATAACGATATCAGCCTCTCTGGATACGGAAGGCATATCAACTGTTTTTGTATGGCAGATTGTAACAGTTGCATTTTTCTTTACAAGCATCATAGCTGCCGGCTTTCCTACTACAAGGCTGCGGCCGATCACAACTGCCTTCTTGCCTGTGCAGTCAATTCCGTAATGGTCAAGGATCTCCATGCATGCCTGCGGTGTGCACGGCGGGAATCCGATTGCCTTTCCTGTAAATACGCCGGACATGGAACCGTCTGTCATACAGTCTACATCCTTTGCCGGATCCAGTGCATTTTCAATTACGCTCTGGTTCAGATGCTTCGGAAGCGGACGGAACAGAAGTACGCCATGGATTGCATCATTTTTATTCACATCGTCGATCACTTTCAGAAGCTCTTCCTGTGATACATCTGCCGGAAGCAGAATCTTTTCGCAGGCAACGCCAAGTGTCTCACAGCGCTTCGTTGCGCCTCTTTCATATGAAATATCGCTCTCATTTTCACCAACACGGATGATACCGAGTGTCGGCTTTACTCCCTTTGCTTCTAATTCAGCTACTTTTGCTTTGATTCTCTCGTTCAGAGCAGCTGTAACTTCTTTACCAAGTAACTGTTTTGCCATTCTTGTGCTCCTTCCTTTCACCGTTATCCGGTCATTCCTATTTCAGACGCGCCAGTACACTTTCAAATATTTCATCTGCCATCGGCGGATATTTTTCAAGCATTGCATCTGCTTTTGCATTCAGCTCTGCCGCATACTCCTTATCTGCCATGGATTTTGTGTTGATGTACACGTTCAGGCTGGCACCCTTCAGAGCAGCCTTGCAGAATGCAGCACCCACACCTGCATCACTGATTGCCAGTGCAGATCCCTTGGCAGCAAACTCTTTGATCAGCTCGATTGCCTCACAGCATTTTTCCATGATTTCCATGGGAACGGAACAGGCATCTTTCAGCACGATTTCCATAACACGTGCTTTTTCCGCCTTCTCCTCTTCTGTGGCACGAGGCATTCCGTACGCTTTTGAAAGAGGCTCAAATACTTCCGCATCTCTCTCCACAAGGGTGAGAAGCTCTGCCTGCAGCTTGTCGCATTTTGCTTTCAGCTCATACATTTCCTCTTCCACATCGGCATATTTTTTCTTTCCTACGGTCAGGCTGCCTACCATATTTCCAAGTGCTGTTCCCACAGCGCCAACGAGTGCCGATGCACCGCCGCCGCCCGGAACCGGAGCTTTGGAAGCAAGCACTTCAACGAATTCATTACATGGTACGGTTGAAAATCCCATCGCCATCTACCTCCTTCTTACTCCGGACAGGCAGCGCTTTCCGCCCCTGCCTGTCCGCAATGTTTCTGTCTTTCAGTTTATTGTTAGAACAGACCGGAAATCTTACCTGTCTCGTCTACATCAATCCGCTCTGCAGCCGGTACCTTCGGCAGACCCGGCATGGTCATGATCTCACCTGTCAGTGCTACGATAAAGCCTGCACCTGCGGAGATCTTCAGGTTGCGTACGGTTACTTCGAAATCAGTCGGTGCACCCAGCTTCGTCTGGTCATCTGTCAGGGAGTACTGT
>JAXEBU010000003.1:0-7161 GCA_034093895.1 Candidatus Choladocola sp.
GCTGATGGGTGCCTGGAAGCTGGCGCCTTCTCTGGCAGCAGGCAACAGTGTAGTCTTTAAACCTGCAACCGTCTGCGTATTATCCTGCATTAAGCTGTTCGAGATTTTTGAAAAATGCGGACTGCCGAAGGGAGTTGCCAATCTGGTAATGGGACCGGGAGAATCCATCGGAAATGAACTGGCCGGCAGCAGGGATGTGGATATGGTCACCTTTACCGGAAGCACAGCCGTTGGACAGAGCATTATGCGTCAGGCAGCAGGCAATGTGAAAAAAGTGGGCCTGGAGCTGGGCGGCAAGTCTCCCAATGTGATTTTTGCTGACGCAGATCTGGACGGTGCCGTAGAGTGGGCCATGATCGGTATTTTCTTCAATCAGGGCGAGGTATGCTCCGCAGGAAGCCGTATTATCATTGAAGAAAGCATCAGGGATGAGTTTGTAAAACGGCTGGCAAAGAAGGCAAATGCCATGACCATCGGCAATCCTCTGGATAATCCGGATATGGGTGCTATCGTGTCAGAGAGCCAGATGAATAAAGTACTTGCTTATATTGAAAAAGGAAAGGCAGAGGGAGCGACACTGGTATGCGGCGGCGAGCGCTATACAGAGGGCGAGTGCGCCAAAGGCTTCTTTATCCGGCCCACCATTTTTGATAACTGTACACCGGATATGACCATCGTAAAAGAGGAGATCTTTGGTCCGGTGGTGACTGTGCAGACCTTCCGGACGGAAGAAGAGGCGGTATCAATCGCCAATGATACGCCGTATGGTCTGGCAGGCGCCGTATTTACTTCTGACATTTCCAGAGCCATGCGGGTGATCAGAGAAATCCGGGCAGGTATCACCTGGATCAACTGCTACAACCCCACCTTCAATGAAGCACCCTGGGGAGGCTATAAGATGAGCGGAATAGGCCGTGAGCTTGGTGTACATGGACTGGAGGAATACCAGGAAGTGAAGCAGATCAATATAAATCTGGCGCCAGGCGCTGTGGGCTGGTACGAAAACGAATAAAAAAGAAACTGCAAAACCGTAAAAAGGGGCTGTTGCAGAATCGTTCTCAGGAATTTCTGTATCCGGTGTTCACCTTGTCTTTCCGACACCTGTCCGTACATAACGGATTATATCCGCTTTTTACGGACAGATGTCTCGGACACGTGTACACCCGGATATCAGAAATCCCTTTATATGATTCTGCAGCAGCTCATTTTCGTACCTGATATTGATTGTATTTGGATGGATAATAGGGTAAGATAGAAATGTATATTTCATCATATGAGGCCCCATATTTCATTTACATCTGAAAAAGTGAAATGTGAAAAATGAAAGTCAGGTAGAAGTATCAGAATGGATTATTATTTTTTAATTATTACAACGATCGATATTTTCGTTCTGGGAATTATGTGTATTCTTACCCAATACAGTGAAACGCTCAGTGTTCAGAAAAGACGAGGGTTTATTCGATCTTTTATTTTAATCATTATCATTTCGGTTCTGGAAGTAGTTACCATTATTGTAGATAATGGGGCAGTGTCACTCAGGTGGATCAATATCACTGCAAATTATCTGGGCCTTGGACTGACGCCTGCAGTCCCGCTCTCTCTTTCTTCCGCTTTGGGAAACCGAAATAGAGACCGGGGCTTAAAATGTGCCGCTCTTATAGAGGCAATTTACCTTCTGTTTTTAGCTGCAACATTCCCACGTAAAACAGTTTTTTATGTCGATCGGAATAATCATTATATGCGGGGAGCATTTTTCGGCCTGTATCTTGCTGTTTATATTGCGGGAATACTGTATCTGCTTGTAGTAACGATGCAGATTACTGTGAGATACCAGAATAAGAGCAAAAACTGCGTTTATGCGATAGTTGTATTCCTTTTGCTGTGTACGATGATACAGGTGGTTTTTCCGCAGATTCATGTAACATGGTTATGTGTGACACTCCTGTCGATTCTTTATTTTATCTACTGTAATGGAATGTGGCAGCAACTGGATGAACTTACCGGATTGCTAAATCAGAAAAGCTATCTGAACCAGACAGCCCTTCTGTCTCAGAACGGAACGCTGGTGGTCTTTGATGTTGATGATTTTAAGCAGATTAATGATAATTACGGGCACTTAATGGGGGATGAGTGCCTGAAAAAAATAGCAGCCTGCATAAAAAAAGCATACGCAAAAGACGGATTCTGCTATCGTATTGGCGGCGATGAGTTCTGTGTTCTGCTATATGAGAAAGCAGATCATGAGAGATGCTACAGAAGGCTGATGAAGGAATGGAACAGAAGAAAAGAAACATTTGATATCCTGCCGTATGTATCTGTCGGTATGGCCTCATTTATGGCAGGTGACAATGCTCTGCAGGTTAAAGAGACTGCTGACAAAGATTTGTATCGATTTAAAGAAAAACATAAAAAAGAAAGAAAAACGTCCCGGAAATGTTTATGTCAACAAAATAGTGAGAATGGTTGACAAAGCGCGATTATCTGATGTATGATTGGGTGAACATAGAAAGGAGCACAAAATATGAATGCATTAGATTTGGCACAGGAAATTATAGATGGCAGAAGAATTACGAGGGAGGATGACCTGTCTTTTTTTCTGACCTGTGATTTGAAGGAGCTCTGTGAAGGGGCTGACCGGATTCGCGCTTATTATATTGGAGACAAGGTGGATCTTTGCTCCATTATTAACGGACGGAGCGGCCGATGCCCGGAGGACTGTAAGTATTGTGCGCAGTCTGCTCACTATCACACGGAATGTGAAACGTACGATTTTCTGCCGGAGGAAACGATTGTAGCATCCTGTAAAATGAATGAAAGTGAGGGTGTGGACCGGTTTTCAATTGTGACGGCGGGGAGAGCGCTGACCGGAGCAGAATTTGATAAAGCGATCCATGCTTATGAAACGATGCACCGGGAATGCAAAATCGATTTGTGCGCATCCATGGGATTCCTGAATGAGGAACAGCTTCATCGTCTTCACGAAGCAGGTGTGACCAGTTACCATCATAATATTGAAACTTCCAGACGGAATTTCCCGAATATCTGTACCACCCACACGTATGATCAGAAGATTGAAACGTTGAAAAAGGTGAAGGCTGAGGGAATGTGTGCCTGTTCCGGTGGAATTATCGGCATGGGTGAGACGTGGGAGGATCGTCTTGACATGGCTGTCAGTCTGGCAGAGCTGGGAATTGATTCCATTCCCATCAATGCATTGATGCCCATCAAGGGTACGCCGCTGGAGCATCTGCCACGGTTGACAGAGGATGAAATTCTCAGGACGATTGCCTTTTTCCGGTATATTAATCCGGAGGCAAATATTCGTCTTGCTGCAGGCAGAGCACTGCTGACCAGTGACGGCCGGACGGCCTTCCGGTCCGGTGCATCAGCTACCATCACCGGCAATATGCTGACGACGGCTGCATGTGCGACCATCCGCAGTGACAGACAGATGCTGAAGGAGCTGAATCGGGATGTGACACCGGACTATTGGAAACAGTGAAATTGTGCCGTCCGCGGACTTATACTAATCCTGCCGCTTTCAATCGTTTGCGGATCTGGGGACCTGCCAGCAGGGCGAGAACAATTTTTATGAGATCGCCGGGAAGAAACGGAACAACGCACATTGCCAGTGCGGCAGTGAAGGTTGTTCCCTGCTGATAAACAAACCATACAGTACCGAACAGGTAGCAGACAGCCGTTCCCAGTACCATTCCGATAAAATGCAGATACAGTTTTGCAGGCCATTTTTCAATGAAATATCCGCAGATCAGCGCCATGAAAATAAAACCGATCAAATAGCCTCCTGTTGGTCCCAGTAATTTTGCAGGACCGCTTGTGAAAGAAGAGAACACCGGGACTCCGATAAAGCCGATCAACAGGTAAATGAGGTAGCTGAGGGTTCCGGCTCTCATACCGATGACATAGATGGAGAAATAAATCGCCAGATTTGTCAGAGAAATCGGAACGAGTGTAACCGGCAGCGGAATGGACAGCGGCCCCAGAATACAGGTGATCGCAGTCATGACACCGATCAGTGTAATTTTGCTGATATTCGATTTTGAAGTTGCGTTGTTAACGGTCTCATTCATAGTTTTCACTTTCCTTTACGTAGTGTAATATTTTAGTTCTTCAGGTTATCCGGAATATCCTGATACGTTCTGAGTTTATATCGAAAGAGATATAATGTCAACCAAAATTTTAAATTGGTTTACAATTAATACAAAATTAAACAGCAAGTACCGTATTTTAAGTCGGACGTACGTGAGATTTGACACGCGATTCTGGTCAGCTTAAGCTGGTATCTGTGAGAGGGAGAGCAAATGACAGCATCAGAGAACCGGAAAAAGGAATGCAGTGGAAAAATGGATACTGATACATTGGAAGATACACTGATTCTTATGGAAAATGTTTCGAAGGTTTATGGCGGAAGATCCATTATCAAACCATTCCATTTTGCGATTCAGAAAGGAAGTTCCATAGCTATAACAGGCCATAATGGGTGCGGAAAAAGCACATTAATAAAAATTATGGCAGGTTTGATTCAGCCGACAACCGGCAAGGTCAGCTATCCCCGGGGAAAGCCGCTTTTTCATTACCTGCCGGAAAAGTTTTATCCCACATCATTAAAAGCCGGCGCATATCTGGAAAGAATGGGAGATATCGACGGCATTCCCCGAAAAGAACTGAAAAACAGAATAGAGTCACTGGCGGAAGATTTTTTTGTGACTGAATTTTTAAATATTCCGATGAAGCTGCTTTCAAAAGGAACACTGCAGAAAACAGGTGTCATACAGGCACTTCTGTGTGAACCTGAGGTTTTGTTGCTGGATGAACCTCTTTCCGGACAGGATGAAGATTCAAAAAAAGTATTTATCAGGAAAATAAACAGTCTCAGGGCAAAGGGTACTACAGTTGTCATGTCCTGCCATGAAAAAGATCTGACAGATGCCCTGACGGACAGACGGTTTACGATACAGAACGGTGTTTTTCAGGAGTACCATGAAAACACAGAGAAAAAATTCTGTCTGCTGCTGGAAAAAGAGAATGTCTGTGAGACACCTGAGGGCATGGAACGATATGGCGCAGGTTATCGGCTTCTGGTCTCTGAGCGTGAAGCAGACAGCAGAATCATGCATTTGCTTCGTGAGGGATGGTCTTTGAAAGGAATGTATTATGAGAAAAATGTGGAGCACCGCGAAATATAGGTTGATATGCTACTGGAAGGGCTATACTTTTGTAATGCCGCTGATTGTCATCTGCGCATTTATGGGAATGATGTATTCTGTGAAACCAATGGATGTGGTCAGCGGTTATCTTATTACAGTTTATTTTCTGTTCTTTCTGATGGTCTGGATCGGAATGACAGAGACGAATCGGGAAAACAGGGTGATGGAACAGATCCTGGAACTGCGTGTTCACAAAACATGTGCATATTTTGGAGGCAGATTACTGTTACTGTTTTTTTTGTCTCTTTTTGCAGCATGTCTCTGTACTGTGTGGCCATTTTTGAAAAATGTGATGGAAAAAGGCACTTTTTTCAACAGACCGTATCTTCCGGCTGATTTTATAAACAGCTTTTTACTGAATCTGGGGAGCGCTTATTCCGGAGCTGTGATCGGATCATTTCTGCATCCCGATCTGTGCAGAGACAGAAGAACAGCCATTTCACTGACTGCTCTGCTGTCGATGCTTGCAGCATTGCAAGGGATGATTGTAAACGTAAAACCGGTTCTGAAATACGTTTTGTGGATTCTTCCCGATATTTCATTTGCTGCGGTGAGATACGGAAATGAGGAATACTTCAAAATCAGCATTTCACTGGAATATTTCTTTATGCTCGTGGTTTATGCGACAGTGTACGGAGTCATCGGAAGCTTCTGGCAGTACAGAAAGCGGGCATAGATACCCCGGAGAATATCTATTAAACAGACACAATCGGATGAAAAAAGTACCTGTCATAGTAGAGGAAACAATTATATAATATCATCATTCCAAATCGCAGCCGGTAAGCGCATAACAGGTGCCGGTCATTGAGCTTTCCGGATCATTTTGTGTACTTCCGGCAGACCGTGTCAGTCTGCTTTTGCTGCGGGATTTACATGGACCATGATGTGCTTTACTTTTGGGAAACTCTGTTCAATATGATTATGAACTTCTTCCGCAATGCTGTGTGCTTCCTGCAGCGTACAGGAGCCGTCTGCCTGAATTTCAACATCGACGTAAATCTTATTGCCGAAAATGCGTGTCTGGAGCAGGTCGATTCCCATTACTTTTGAATTTTCCATGACACAGTCATACATCTGCTTTTCTGTATCCTCGTCACAGGAGTGATCGATCATCTTATCCATGGCATCCCTGAAAATATCAAAAGCTGCTTTTGCAATAAACAGGAAGATCACGAGGCTGGCAACAGAATCCATGACGGGATAGCCAAGCCGTGCTCCGGCGATACCGATGAGCGCTCCGATGGAGGAAAAAGCGTCGGAACGATGATGCCATGCGTCTGCCATGAGGGCACTGGAGTCAATTTTTCTGGTATAATGTCTCGTGTACCAGTACATTGCTTCCTTGGCACCGATTGACAGGATGGCGGAAACCAGTGCGAACATACCGGGCACCTGCAGGCTGTCTGCGCTGCCCTGCACAATATTCTGCAGTGCGTCTGCCCCGATTCCCAGTCCCGTTATGAACAGTACCATGGACAGAATGATTGCTGCCACACATTCCAGCCGCTCATGTCCGTACGGATGCTCTCTGTCCGGTTTTTTTGATGCCAGACGGATTCCGATGATTACCACAAAAGTACTGAATACATCGGATGCGGAATGTATCGCATCACTGATCATTGCACTGGAATGGGCTGTTATTCCGGCCAGAAGCTTCACTGCGGACAGTGCAACATTTCCGACAATAGTAACAAGAGATACTCTGTTTGCGGTTTTCTGAAACTCGGTTTCTGTCACATTCGTTTCCTTTTCCATTATTCTGTTTTTTTCCATATCACATACCTCCAGGATTAAGATAGCTCTATGGCACCAGATACGTGTGGGATTATTTTTCGATCTGCTTTTGAAAAAAGTATAAAAAAACACCCACGAATCAGTATTAGCAACTACTGTCCCGTGGATGAAAGATTCCACTGCCACTATGTGACCCGAC
>JAXEBU010000004.1:0-12030 GCA_034093895.1 Candidatus Choladocola sp.
CTTCCATGATGTAATTCGTAATATCTACGATGTTGTTGATCGGTCGGATACCGGCAGCAGCCAGTCGTCTCTGCATCCACTTCGGTGAAGGTGCAATCTTAATGTTTTTAACGACTCTTGCGCAGTATCTCGGACAGAGATCTGTATCCTGAACCGTTACTTTTACGTAATCAGCTGTATTTTCACTGTTTCCTGTCGGTGTGACTACCGGCGGATGGAATTCCTTCCGGAAGGTAGCTGCAGCCTCTCTGGCAATACCAATGACAGAGAAACAGTCCACACGGTTGGAAGTGATTTCAAATTCAAACGTAACATCACGAAGTCCCAGTGCTTCAATAGCGTCTGCGCCAACCTCAGCATCTTCCGGGAAAATATAGATTCCGTATTCCGGTGCTTCCGGATACATCTCTCTTGTGGAACCCAGCTCTTCAATGGAGCACATCATACCGTTGGATTCGATTCCTCTCAGTTTTCCCTTTTTGATCGGGATACCGCCTTCTGTCATTTTTCCGTCATGATTTCCGGCTACACGTCCCCCGTCCAGAACAACAGGAATCTTGTCTCCTTCTTTTACATTCGGTGCTCCCGTTACAATCTGAACCGTCTCTGTTCCGATGTTGACCTGACAAATAATCAGCTTATCTGCATCCGGATGGCGTTCAATCTTTTCAATCTGGCCGATTACAATCTTATCCAGATCACGGTCGGCTGCTTCGAATCCCTCCACCTTCGTTCCGGAGAGTGTCATTGCATCTGTAAACTCCTGTGCGGTCACATCAAGATCCGGCACGTATGCTTTTACCCATGATAATGTTGTATTCATCTTTCTTCTCCCTCCTTAGAACTGTTTCAGGAAACGTACATCGTTTTCATAGAGCAGTCTCATGTCGTCAATTTCATACTTCAGCAGCGCAATACGTTCCAGACCCACACCGAATGCAAAACCGGTGTACTCTTCCGGATCAATTCCACACATTTCCAGAACGTGAGGATGAACCATTCCGCATCCGAGAATCTCAATCCATCCGCTGCCTTTACAGAATCGGCAGCCTTTTCCGCCGCATTTGAAGCAGGATACGTCCACCTCAGCGCTCGGCTCTGTGAACGGAAAATGATGCGGACGGAATTTCGTTTTCGTGTTTTCCCCGAAGAGCTCTTTTGCAAACTGCTCCAGTGTTCCCTTCAGGTCTGCGAAGGTCACGTTTCTGTCTACTACAAGACCTTCGATCTGATGGAAGGACGGGGAATGGGTCGCATCCACTTCATCCGAACGGAATACACGACCGGGAGCGATTACACGGATCGGCAGCTTGCCTTTTTCCATAATACGTGCCTGCACAGGAGATGTCTGTGTACGAAGGACAATATCTTTATTGATATAGAAAGTATCCTGTTCATCTTTTGCCGGGTGGTTTGCCGGAATATTCAGCTTTTCAAAATTATAAAGATCGTATTCGACCTCCGGTCCTTCCACAACCTCATATCCCATACCGATAAAGATTCGCTCTACCTCTTCTCTTGCAATTGTATTCGGATGGCGATGTCCGACATTATTCTTCTTTGCCGGGAGCGTTACGTCAATAACCTCAGACTTCAGCTGCAGCTCAAGAGCCTGCTGCTCCAGCTTTTTCTTTGTCGCTTCAAGTACTTCTTCTATCTGCTGTCTCGTCTCATTCACCAGCTGTCCGAAGGCAGGACGATCCTGTGGCGGAACTTCCTTCATACTCTTTAAAACTGCTGTAAGTTTTCCCTTTTTTCCGAGGAAATTTACACGGACTTCATTCAGCCTGTCCAGCATCCCGGCCTGTTCAATCTGTTCCAGCGCTTCTTCTCTGATTGCCTGCAACTTTTCCTTCATACTTTTCTTCCCTTCCTTTTCTGTTCTGTAATACAACATCCGAATTCTGCTGATTTAAGAAAAATCACTATCTCATGCACGTGAGTGTCCAAGTCACACGTTCGACTTGAACTTACCTGAGACAAAGTTTCCTGTAAGGTAAAAAAAATCGCCCCTCATAGGGACGAATTTAATTCCGTGGTACCACCCTGCTTCCTGTTCATACTGACAGGCGCTCTGTCTGCGTAACGTGCAGCCGACGTCAGCCTCTACCGGGATCGATGTAATCCGTTCAAGACCAAGACTCCGGTGTGAATTTCAATTGCCGTCTGAACTTAAAGATGCTTTCAGCCGATGACATCCTCTCTCTGTAAGAAAACGGTTCTCTACTTTGCACCATCTGTGTCATTTTCCTATTTCATCCAAACAGTATCCGTCTGGAAACTTTCCCGATTATTATACCATAAGAAACTTATCTGTCAAGAGCAAACAGCTCAGGGTTTGCAATATACTGATTGATTTCCGCACCGATAAACAGAAGATACATGCAGCTGTAAAGCCACAGCATCACCACCACAAGCGTCGTAAGGCTGCCGTAAATTACAGACATATTTACGGCAAAGTCGAGATAGATGGAAAAAGCATAGGAAAACACAGACCAGGATAAGGCCGTAAATACTGCTCCCGGAATCTGACTCCTGAATTTCATCCTTCTGTTCGGAAGAAAGGTATACAGTATTGCAAACAGCAGCACAAGGACTGCCAGTGCAATCAGCATCGGCGGAAACATGTTTTCTGTAAATGTATCCAGAAACGGTATCATCTTTTTCAGGTAGTTCTGCAGTTCGTATCCAAATACCATAATGGTGATGCTTACAATAAGTGCCAGAATCATGACAAAGGTATAACAGGCTGCACGTATTCTCGTTACAAGATAATTGCGCCTCTCCTCAATCTGAAAGATGGAATTCAGCCCGTCTGTAAGTCCAAGCGTACCTTTTCCGCCTGACCAGATTGCCACCAGTATCGTCCACGGCACCAGCGCTGACGACTGGGTAAAAATACTCTGTACTGCAGGCTTCAGAATTCCGCTGACTTCAAAAGGAGTCATCTCTTCCAGCGTGAATATGACCTGTTCCTGATCGATGGGTGTGAACTGAATCAGTGCCAGCAGAAGCATCAGAACCGGAAAACAGCTCATAATGATGAAAAAGGCCGCCTCTGCGGAATGGGCTCTGACTCTGTCTCTGCCTGTTTTTCTGATAAATTTCCGAATCAGTTCCTCCAGTTTATAAATCTTTGACATGAATTAACTCTCTTTCTCCATAGTAATACCCAAGAATATCCAGATAATCACCGCCCGCATCGGCAAGGGCGGCAGCTCCGCACTGGCTCATCCCACAGCCATGCCCGTATCCTCCGCCTGACAGACTGATTTTTCGGTCTTCTCCGAATTCATCCAGAATACAGAAATATCCGCTTGGAAGAAGCTGCATCACGGGCGCTTCTGTTCCGTCACACAATACTGTTTCTGTTCCGGAACCGCCCAGTGCTTTCCGTATCTGATACTCTCCTTCCAGCACAATCGACTGTTCCCCGCATTTGATCCGAAGTTCAGTTACCTGTCCGTCTCCCCTTCTCTTCTGAACCTGCACTGTCTCTGCTTTTTCTGCCTGAAACTGATACTGCTGTCTGAGATTTTCCAGAAGCTGTTCTTCGGGAATGACGGCTTTCCATCGAATCCACGGAGAATTATATTCAGCTTCCTCCGGAACAGGCTCAGAAAGAAATGCAGAAAATGCATCATCACTGCCAAGATCCTCCCTGTGTTCCGAAAGACAGGAAGTGGAATAATACAATACTTCCTCAAGAGGGAGTATCTCACCTGAAGTCTCCTGCACTGCCCGGCTGGATGCATCTGAGCTTCTGTAATTATTATATACTTGAAAATCCACGCTGTCATTTAAATCTTCCTGCAAAATCTCATTTTCTTCCTGCAGTTTTCTCTTTTTTGTCATCTGATTTACTGCATACGTTCTTGCACAGACAGCCTGTGCCTTCTGTGCTTCCTCCGGATAATCAGAAGGCATTTCGCTGGAAACCACACCACATAGATAATCTTCCAGGCGCAGTTCATTCAGCAGCGTAATTTTTCCATCTGTCAGATACAGATACAGTGTTCCTGCATAAGAAGGCACGCCGTCTGCCCTGTTCAGATTTTTAACAGAAATTTTTTCTCCGTTTTCCGATACAACACGGATCAGTTCAGATATGCCAAGATCTTTCGGCAGAATTTCCAGTGTTTCCCCCGGATTTTTCCGTTCCGTTGCTTTTTCCGAAGGCAGAATTCTGCGCTCTGAAGACAGCTTCCCGCATGATACGGTATACGGGCCGTCACACGTAAGCTCTACGGATGTGAAATTTCCGTCCGGATCACCTTCATTTAGCAGTCTGACCCGGATCAGCGGATTCTCTTCAGAAGAAACCGGCTTGTCTGTACACCGTCCGCTCTCAGACAGCTGCCCGGATCCGGCGTAACGGGTAATAAGAAGGATGGCCAGAGCTGCAAGAACAATTAAGAACACAGCTTCAGAAACGGGAACAATCCACCGATACGGTATCCGCCTTTTGTTCACCCTGAAATTCCTCTCTGCTTTTTATCATTCTATTTAAAAAAACACCGGACTATTCTTATATTTTCTCCCTGTTTCTTCTTTCTCAAACAGCAACTGTGTGATAAGATAAATAAGATGGCACGGTAAAAATCATGAGTCCCAATGGGCGCATAAACGGCTTTATGACTGCAGGACATGCCAAATATGAAGATTATTCAGGAGCATACAGATGAAAAAAGTATTAGTTATCGGATCCACTGTTGTGGATGTTATTATTGACCTTGATCACCTTCCGACGACACAGGAAGATGTACACGTTATCCGTCAGCGCATGTCTCTTGGCGGATGCGCTTACAATACCTCAGACATGATCCGTCATTTTCAGGTTCCCTACATCCTGTTTTCCCCTGTCGGCACGGGAGCATACGGGGACTTTGTCCGCAGCAGGCTGAATGAACGCGGAGTCAGTACACCGCTTCCTCCTGCTTCCACCGAAAACGGCTGCTGTTACTGTTTTGTGGAAAAAAGCGGGGAACGCACCTTTATTTCCTATCACGGTGCAGAGTATCTGTTCCCGAAAGAATGGTTCTCCATACCGGATCCGGAGGAAATCGACAGTGTCTATATCTGCGGACTTGAAATTGAGGAGACCACAGGAGAAAATATTGTCTGCTGGCTGGAGGAGCATCCGCAGCTTCAGATTTACTTTGCCCCGGGTCCTCGGATCAATAAAATAGCAGACAGTCTTCTGAAACGTATTTTCGCTCTTCATCCGGTGCTTCATCTGAACGAGGAGGAAGCACTTACCTACGTACAGCGTGTTTCCGGTGATGTCCTTTCCCTGGAAGATGCGGCTGCATCGCTGTTTTCTATCACAGAAAACGGAGTCATCGTAACCCTCGGTGAGCGCGGAACTTATTATCGGGATGCTTCCGGCGCTGACCTTGTACCTGGATTCCCGGCAACGCAGATCGATACCATCGGTGCCGGTGATTCTCATATCGGTGCCGTCATCGCCTGCCGTCAGCTGGGACAGAGCTTGCCTGATGCCATCCGCACTGCAAACCGCGTTGCCGCAAAAGTAGTGGAAACAAAAGGTGCGCTTCTGCCGGAAGAAGCTTTTGCAGAATTGCAAAAAGATCTGATTTAAATACCGTACAAAAGGCTGTGTATCGCACTACCTGAAGATATCTTCTTCCTGTATCACGCACACAGCCTCTTTTCATCTCATTTCTTCTGCTCACCCAAAGCTGCGGATGATCTGGAGCAGATATTTTTCAAACTTTTCACTGTCTGCATGAAGCAAAACAAGTGCATTTTTCTTCGCATCAGACCAGCTTCTTCCGTCACAGACAGTCATTCCTCTGTTCAGTCCCTCAGAACAGTCTACGGTTACAGCCATCTCTCTTCCGGAAAACAGTTCCGGATGAAGCAGATACATAAAGGTAACTGCATCGTGAAGCGCGATTCTGTCCTGACTTTCATATACGCTGCAATGGAAATAAAAATCCATCATCTCACCGTACGCCTTTTCTTTTTCCAGACTGCTGTTCTTCAGTTTCTCCACCTGTTCTTTATTCAGACCGCACTGGGATGTGACATCAAGCCCACACATGACAATTGGGATACCGCTCCGGAATACGACAGCTGCCGCTTCCGGATCCTCCCAGATATTGAATTCTGCTGTTTCTGTTATGTTTCCGCCGCACATGGAGCCGCCCATCAGCACAATCCTGTCAATTCTGTCACAACAGTCAGGAAAGGCTTTCAGCAGCAGTGCCACATTTGTCAGCGGCCCTGTGGGAACAAGAACCATCTTTTCCCCCTCCGGCAGCTCGCAGATACGTCGGTACATAAATTCCGGTGCGCACTCTGCTGCTGTTTTCCGGTCTGTCTCAGGCAATACGCAGTTACCGAGTCCTGTCTTTCCGTGAACATCTGCCGCCGGAACGATTTCCCGCAGCAGCGGTGCTTCTGCTCCCTGAGCCACCTTCACATCCATACCGAGAAAATCGGTCAGTTTCAGAGCATTGCCCGTCACTCTTTCAATCGTCTGATTTCCCGCAACGGTTGTAATACCATGAAGGCGGAAAACGTCCGGATATGCTGCTGCCACCGCAAAGGCAACGGCATCATCTATTCCCGGATCACAGTCAAATAAAATATTGTACTGCATCTTTCTTCCTCTTTTCTTCTATTTGCCGCTGAGACGGGCCTTGCGCTTCATAATAACATAACTGTAAATACCAAGGCCGATCAGTGTAGTCAGATACGGAATCATCTGCACCAGTTCCATCGGAATCGTCGTCAGCTGCATGAGATTTGCCAGTGCCTGAGCCGCACCGAAAAGCAGTGAGACAAGAAATCCTCCCACCGGAGTGTTTCCGCCCATGGAGCTTGCAGCCAGTGCAATGAAACCCTTTCCTGCGGACATGTCTTTCGTGAACATATTCATGTATCCGCCTGACAGGAAGTATCCGCCCATGCTGCAGAGGACACCGCTGATCACAAGGGCAATATACTGAATTCTTTTTGAACTGATTCCCACTGATTCAGCAGCATTCTTATTTTCTCCCACAGCTCTGATTTTCAGCCCCATCGGAGTCTTGTAGAGGAAAATATGAACCACCACAACTGCAATCAGTGCCAGATACGTCATCAGATTCTGTCCGGAGATTACCTTTCCGATAAACGGAATTCCTTCCAGAAATGCGATCCGGATCGTCGGTGCCGAAACACTGGATATGGAGGTGGAAGCACCGCGGTCTCCCGAAACACTGAGCAGCAGCAGCACCGTTCCTCCGGTAGCTATCAGGTTTAATGCAATTGCAGCCAGTATCTCATCTGTTTTCAGCTGCAGAATGAAAAACGCAAGAATCAGCCCGATCAGTCCGCCGATTACCATTGTAATAAGCAGTCCACCGAGAAAGCTGTGGGTCATGGAACTGAATATAACTCCGAAGAGGGAGGCAAACAGAAGCATTCCTTCCAGTGCCATATTCGTAATTCCTGATTTTGCCGCTACGCCGGCAGCCAGTGTGGCAAACAGAATCGGCGTTGTCGCACGAAGAATGGCATTGAAAAAATCAGGAGATAAAATATTATTTAACATTATGCCACCTCCTCATCTTTTAAGGATGCCATTGCATCTTTTGCAATCATCTTATGTTTGTATTTACTCAGGAACTGTTCTGCTACTACAAGCAGAATAATAATTCCCTGGGTAATCTGAACGATCTCCAGTGAAACATCCGTCTGTCTTGCCATAATAGAGGCTCCCGTACGCAGATAAGCAAGGAACAGTGCAGCAAACGGTGTATAAATCGGATTATTTCTCGCCAGTGTACAGATGATAATCGCATCCCATCCGTATCCCAGAAGTGAGGTCCAGGAGAATCTCGTATAAATCGGGCTGAGAAGCTCTACACCTCCTCCGACGCCGGCAATAAATCCGCCCAGAAGCTGTGAAATCAGGATTACCTTTACAATATTGATTCCGGAGTATCTGGCGAATTTCTCATTCTGACCTGTCAGACGAAGCTCATATCCCATTCTGGTCTTGTACAGGAAAACGTATCCAAGTACTGCCACTGCAAGAGCAACAAACAGCCCCGGATGAATTCTCGTACGCGGAATCAGAGTGGGAAGTGTGGATTCTTCCGGAATCGGCCAGGATGCCGAGCCTACACTGGAATCACTGATGAAATGCATCAGTATGAAGGAACAGAACCACAGTGAAATATAGTTCAGCATAAGAGAAGAAACCAGCTCGGATGCCGATGTCTTGATCTTCATAATTGCCGGGATTGCCGTAAATACAGCACCGGCAAGACCGGACAGTAAAATTGCAACTACAGGACTTACACCTGCCGGAAGGCCGAATGTCAGCGCAACAACTGCAGCCACAAGACCTCCGAGATGGAAAGCACCTTCACCTGCCAGGTTAATCTGATTGGCAGAGAACATGATGCATACACCGGTACCGGTGAAAATCAGGGGAATCATGGATTCTACCACATTTGCAAGATTTCTCGTACTCTTAAAGGGGCCTGTAACCAGTGTGTAAATTGCAGTCAGAGGCTCCTCACTCACCATGAAAATCAGCAGGAACGAGATCAGAAGTGCAATCACGACCGAGAAAATCATGCGGAATATTTCAAATTTTTTAACGCTGTTCATGTTCTGCACCTCCTTCTCCGAAATCATTCTTTAAGCCAAGCATGTACTGTCCAAGCTCTTCTTCTGTCACTTTGTCAACATCCTCAAACATACCGGAAAATCTTCCCTTATACATGACAGCCAGTCTGTCACTGAGGGAGAATATTTCATTCAGATCGGCGGAAACAAGAATTACGGCACATCCGGCATCTCTGAATTCCAACAGCCGATGGCGGATAAACTCCGTTGCTCCCACATCGATTCCGCGGGTTGGCTGGTTCGCGATAATTACATCGGGAGCCGTAGAAAACTCTCTGGCAACAATAACCTTCTGAATATTTCCTCCGGAAAGCATACCGACTTCCTGACGCTGAGATTTGCATTTTACGAGATACTCTTTGATCAGTTCATCCGTCCTTGACTGAATCTGTTTCATTTTCAGCATCAGTTTTCCGGAATAACGCGGATCTGTATACTGGTTGGAAAACATATTCTCCTGAATGTTCAGATGCGGTGCACATCCGGATACCATACGGTCCTCCGGAATATGAGCCAGTTTCTGATCGCGGATGTCTTTGATGGACATTTTCCTAACATCGCTGCCTTTGATCACCACTTCTCCCGTATACTTCTTGGTGAGACCGGTGATCACATCCACAAGCTCGGACTGACCGTTTCCTTCCACACCTGCAATACCAAGAATCTCTCCGCCACGTACTTCAAAGGAAAGATTATTGATTTTCTGAACTCCCTGAGAATTGTATGCATGGAGTCCTTTTACTTCCAGCATCACATTGCCGCGTTTCGCTTCCTGCTTTTCAAATTCAAGAACGACCTCACGGCCCACCATAAGCTTTGACATATCATTTGTGCTGATTTCATCCACCCGGTACGTACCCATACTTTTTCCGTTGCGCATAATGGTTGCACGGTCACAGATTCTTTTAATTTCATCCAGCTTATGAGAAATGAAGATTACGGTACGGCCGTCATCACGCAGCTTTTCCAGCTGGATGAAAAGTTCTTCTGTTTCCTGAGGTGTCAGAACAGCCGTCGGTTCGTCTAGAATCAGAATATCGGCTCCGCGATACAGTGCTTTCAGAATCTCCACCTTCTGCTTGATTCCGACCGGGATTTCTTCCACTTTTGCCGTTACATCAATATCGAAGTTGTACTTCTCCGCAATCTCTTTTGCGGCCCGGATGGCTTCATTCATATCAATAAAAAGCTTCTTTTTTCTCGGTTCCACTCCAAGAATTATATTTTCCGCCACTGTCAGTGACGGAAGCAGCATGAAATGCTGATGAACCATACCGATTCCCTTGCTGATGGCATCCTGCGGCGACTTAATAACCGTCTCCTGTCCGCCGAGAATAATTTTTCCCTGATCCGGCTGCTCAATACCGAAGAGTACTTTCATCAGCGTACTCTTTCCAGCTCCGTTTTCCCCAAGGAGAGCATGGATTTCACCTTTCTGTAAGTCCAGGCTGACATCTTCATTCGCAACGACACCGTTGGAATAAATCTTCATGATATGCTGCATTTGCAGAACAGTTTCTTTTTCCAACATATCCACCCTCTTTCCATTTTTTCACTTATGAAATGATAAAGGCTGCTGCGTATGCATCACATACGGCAGCAGCCCAGCGAATTCACGCCTGAATCATTCCTGTTTATCTACCTACTTTTACAGACTCTTTCAATTCTTCAATTGCTGCCTGATCCATATCAGCAGATGTGTATACTTTGATTTCACCGTTACTGATCTGAGCTTCCAGCTCATCCAGTTTCGTTCTGATGTATTCCGGAAGCATCTCTTCGTAATGTGCATCCTTAACGAGTGCTACACCACCTTCAGCGAAACCGTATGTTTCCTGTGTACCGTATGCCAGTTCACCAAGCATATCTTTCTTGATTGCTGCATACAGAGAGTTACCTACATTCTTCAGTGCGGAAGTCGGGATGAAATCTGCATAATCCGGAAGCAGAGATGCCTGGTCAGAGTCTACACCAAATGCATACTTACCTTCATCCTTTGCAGCCTCGATCTGTCCAAGACCTGCATTTCCTGCTACGTTAAATCCTACATCAGCGCCGCTCTGGTACTGTGACAGAGCAATATCCTTACCCTTTGTGGAGTCTACGAAATCACCCACAAATCCGATTGCCACTTCGATATCCGGATCTGTGTCCATAGCACCCTGGATGTATCCTACCAGGAAGTCATTGATTACGGAGTTATCCATTCCGCCAAGGAAACCAATCACATGATTTTCCGGATCAATTCCTTCGATTGTTTCATCTGTTGTCATCATTGCTGCAGCTGCTCCTACAAGGTAGGAAACTTCGTTCTGCTTATACAGTACGTTGTAAATGTTCTCCGGATTTCCGTTTGCTTCAAAGTCAAATGCTTCATCAAAGAAGATGAACTTCTGATCCGGATACTCTTCTGCTGCCTTAGCCAGCGGCTCAGACATCTGCCATGTACCCATGATAATTACATCATAATCACCGGAATCACAGTAGTCGAGAAGTGTCGGCTCCCATTTTGCTTCATCAGCAGCTGTTCCGCCCATCTGTTCTACCTTGAAATCAAATACATCCTCACCCAGCTCATCGCGAAGTCTTGTCAGACCTTCATTTGCTGAATCATAGAAGGACTTGTCACCAAGATTACCGTTCAGCAGAAGTGCTGCCTTGTAATGTGTACCTTCCGGAACAACAAATTCTTCTGTTTCAACTTCCACTGCTTCTGTAGCCGCTTCCGTTGCTTCTTCGGTTACTTCTTCTGTAGCAGCCTCGGTAACTGCTTCAGTTGCTTCTACCGTAGCAGCCTCTGTCACTTCTTCGGTTGCTTCTTCTGTAGCTGCCTCAGTTACTTCTTCTGTAGCAGCCTCAGTTACTTCTTCGGTTGCTTCTTCTGTAGCTGCCTCAGTTACTTCTTCTGTCTCAGCTGCTTCCAGTGTTTCTGCTTCGGTTACTTCTTCCGTTACTTTCTCAGTCACTTCTTCTGTTTCAGCTTCAGTCACTTCTTCGGTTGCTTCTTCTGTAGCCGCCTCAGTTACTTCTTCAGTTGCTTCTTCGGTTGCTTCTTCTGTAGCCGCCTCAGTTACTTCTTCAGTTGCTGCTTCTGTAGCTGCCTCAGTAACTTCTTCGGTTTCAGCTGCTTCCAATGTTTCTGCTTCGGTTACTTCTTCGGATACTGCCTCAGTAACTTCTTCTGTTTCAGCTGCCTCTGTAGCTGCTTCCGTTGCTGCTTCTGTTTCAGCTGCCTCTGTAACTGCTTCCGTTGCCGCTTCTGTCTCAGCTGCCTCTGTAGCTGCTTCTGTTGCCGCTTCTGTCTCAGCTGCCTCTGTAGCTGCTTCCGTTGCCGCTTCTGTCTCAGCTGCCTCTGTAGCTGCTTCCGTTACAACTTCTGTT
>JAXEBU010000005.1:0-26193 GCA_034093895.1 Candidatus Choladocola sp.
GCTGAAGGCATCTAAGCGTGAAGCCCCCCTCAAGATGAGATATCCCAAGACCCCTTGAAGAACACGAGGTAGATAGGGCAGAGGTGGAAGTGCAGTAATGTACGGAGCTGACTGCTACTAATAGGTCGCAAGCTTATCCAATAGCGGAGAATGGATAGCGGATATGCGGAAGCGGATGGAAGCACGGAGTGGTTCCAGACGGATACGCATAGACGGGTACCTTTGCGGAGCAAAGGTACTGACGAAAATGCGTAGCATTTTTGGAAGTATCCAGAGTCTGGTTTAAATCGGAAGGGTAAAAAAGTCTGAAAAAGGACTTGCAAAAAGCGGATGGATATAGTATTCTGTATGTGGTTTTGAAGGTATGTAAAACAAATCAGAAGGAAGCATGAAATTCATGCTTCCTTTTTTGGCTGCTTTTGTTTTCCGGATATCAAATAAAATTGACGGGTTTGATTATAACGTGCTATAATTTTCAAGGTTTGTGAAAAATGTGTGAAATAGATACTTGTATATTCTGTAAAAGGGGATCTGATATGGTAAGCAAACTGAGAAACAGTCTGAAGAACGAAAAGATAGAACTGATTTGTTTTTTTGCGTTTATGATCATTGGAATTTTTGCCAGAGTATGGCAATTTGGAATTGTTCCGGGAGATATTAATCAGGATGAAGCATTTGCTGGTTATGAGGCATATTCTTTGCTTCATTACGGGATGGACTCCAGCGGTTATCATTTTCCCGTATATCTGACAGCATGGGGAAGCGGGATGAATGCCTTAAATACATATTTAATGATTCCGTTTATTGCTGTTTTCGGATTGGAAGTATGGGTTATAAGACTCCCTCAGCTGATTGTTTCCTGTTTTACACTATGGGTAGTTTACCTGATTGTTAAGCGGGTGATTAATACGAAGGCAGCATTGCTGGCATTATTACTGACAGCGGTTTGTCCATGGCATATCTATTTATCGAGATGGGGGCTGGAGTCGAATCTGGCTCCTGGATTTATTCTCTTTGCGCTGTATTTTTTTATAAAAGGAACAGAAAAACCAAAGTTTCTTATGCTGTCTGCTTTATTTTACGGCCTTTCCCTCTATACGTATGCAACTATCTGGCCGGTCGTTCCGTTAATGATTCTGTTGCAGCTCTTATATTGCTTTTGCTATAAAAAAATAAAATTTACAAAAGAACTGTTATTCTCGGGTCTTATTCTGGCTGCACAGGCAGTTCCGTTATTACTTTTTTTGCTTGTTAATTATGGAGTGATTGAAGAAATTTGTACACCTGTTTTTTCAGTACCAAAGCTGGTTTCCATGCGTTCCGGTGAAATTTCATTGACGCACATAATTCCCAATGCAAGGAATTTGTGGCATATTGTATGGGATCAGATGAAGAGAATGCCTGGTGATTTTTCGGGTAAATATGGATTATTTTCTTGTATGACGATGCCTTTTTTCTTTATTGGTCTGTTTTATTACGGAAAGCAGATCATCAGAAACTTCAGAAAAAAAGAATTTGGATATGAAATATTTATTATGATTCAATTTCTGGCAGGGATAATTCTGGGATTGCTAATACATGTTAATGTCACTCGCGTGAATATTCTTTTCATACCTGTCATTATTATTACGGCATCCGGAATGAACTGGATTTTCAGCCTGATACATTATAACCTTATCTGGTTTATAATTCCATTTTACCTGATTCAGTTCGTGCTTTTCGAACATCATTATTTTACGGAATACAGACATAGGATTTCCTATCATTTTGAATATGGAATCAGAGATGCACTTAATGAAGCAATGTCACATGACGGAGAGATATGGATCACCGACAAAGTGAAATTTTCGAATGTTTTGTTCTTTAGTAAGGAACCGGTAGATGAATATTTGGGTACGGTTAAATATAAGAATTATCCGGATGCTTTTTTGCAGGTGGAATCTTTCGGACGTTTCAGGTTCGGAATTGATATTGAAACCCCGGATACTGACAATATATATGTTTTGGAAGCGTCAGAAGATCTGACTGAGTTTTACACAAACGGGTTTACAATAGAGAATTATGGCCATTTTGCAGTTGCATATATTTCAGAGAATTCATAGTATGCTGATACTGACAACTGTTCGTGCTATTGACATTAATTTGAAAATAATCTATAATTTTTATGCTGTTTTAGTTTGAAATTAAAAGAAATATAAAGGAGTGTTTTAATAGATGGAGCATTCTCCGGTATTGTATATTGTAATTCCCTGCTACAACGAGGAAGCCGTTTTACCGGTTACAGCACCAATGTTTCTGGAAGAACTTCATTTACTCATTGAGAAAAAAATGATCAGTGAAGACAGCAGAATCATGTTTGTAAACGATGGCAGCAGGGATGATACATGGAACATAATCCGTTTGCTGGCAAAGGAAGATCCGCACTATATCGGAATTTCCCAGAGCAGAAACCGCGGTCATCAGAATGCGGTTTTGGCAGGCCTGATGGAAGCAAAGGACAGATGTGATATTACGATTTCCATTGACTGTGACGGACAGGATGATATAAGTGCAATGACTGAGATGGTAAAACAGTATGCACAGGGCAATGAAATTGTATATGGCGTACGCAGCAGCCGTGCAACGGATACTTTTTTCAAGCGCTTCACGGCAGAGTCATTTTATAAACTGCTGAAATGGATGGGCGTTGAAGTGGTTTACAACCATGCAGACTATCGTCTGATTTCAAGTCGTGTTTTGCAGGAGCTGGCAGAGTTTAAAGAAGTAAATATTTATCTGAGAGGAATGGTTCCTCTTGTCGGGTTTAAGAGTACAACGGTGTCTTATGAACGTCATGAAAGACTTGCGGGAGACAGTCATTATCCGCTTTCAAAGATGCTGGGGCTTGCTTTTGACGGAATTACGAGTATGAGCATCAAACCGATTCGAATGATTGCAAGCTTTGGGGTATTCGTTTCAATTTTGAGTTTTCTTTATATTATCTGGATTGTCATACAGTTTTTTATGGGCTGGACGGTGAGAGGCTGGGCGAGCATGTGTGCTATTGTATGTCTGATGGGTGGCCTGCAGCTGATCTGTGCCGGGGTAATTGGTGAATATATCGGCAAGATTTATCTTGAGACGAAGGCAAGACCGCGATATATCATCAGTGAAAGAACTTATGATACAGGAGATGTAACAAATGCTATTTCTCAAAAGGAGACAGAATGAACAGAGCAGGAAACTGGATAGAAAAAAACAGAGAGAAGGTCTGGTTTTCAATTTTCATCAATGCCCTTATTCTCCTCGTATATTTGTTTCTCTTTCGTCCTGTGTATGAAACAAACGATGATATGGGGATCTGTAATATAGTCAATGGGGTAACAGGAACGAATGACCCACATCTCGTTTATTCCAACTATCTGTTGGGACTTCTGTTATCAGTATGCTACAGAGTGATGCCGGGAATAACCTGGTTTCCGGTTCTGCAGTATGCGGCTTTGTTCTTATCCTTTACGGCAATTACGTATGTTGTAATACGTAAAATGAAGAATTCTTCTTCTGTCTGGATAGTGGCTGTTGTGATCTGCTTTTTTTCCTATGAAGGTTACATAAAGCTGCAGTACACGAAAACTGCGGGAATCGTATCGGCAGCGGGACTTTTTCTTTTACTGTATGCAGTGGAGTGTGAGAAAATATCCAGAGGTGCACTGCTGGGAGGAAGCCTGTTGGCATGTACCGGTTTCATGTACCGGAAGAATCAGTTTTTTGCAGAGGCAGCGCTGATGACCGGAATAGCTGTGGTTTTGCTTTTCCGGCTCAGAAAGTCGGGGGCACAGAAATGGAAAAGGCTGGCCCGGTACATTGGATCCGCAGTTTTTTTGCTGGTCTTGCTGGGAGGTCTGGAGCTGTTGGATCGCGCTGCTTACAGCTCAGAACAATGGCAGGATTACACTGCGTTTAACGAGGCGAGAACCGAGCTGTTTGACTATGGTTTTCCAAAATATTCGGATAATGAGGAAGCTTACAATGCACTCGGAATCGATAAAACAGCGTGCAGTCTGTATCGGTCAAATAACTACATGGATACAGAAAAGTTTACAACCGAAGTGATGGAACAGCTGATTTCCCTGAAAACACCGAAGGCGTTTAACCGGGCTTTTCTGTCAGATTTTTTTCAGGAATTTCCGGTGAAGTTTTTTACCATTCCGAGTTTTTACTGCTTCCTGCTGATCGCCGTGTACTGGCTGCTTTGGGGAGAACACAGACTGACAGATTTTGTCACATTATTGTATGAGGCGGCGATTGTCGGATGCCTTTATCTTTATCTGTATTATGAGGGCAGATATCTGTACAACCGGGTGGATGTCGGTATATGGCTGGCTGTGATTCTCGTCGTATTATGGCTGTTTGATTCAGGAAAGTGTTTTTTTTCCAATCGGATTGGTCTGGCTCTTTTTCTGTCTGTATTCTGTGTCTTTCAGTTTACATGGCAGAAGCACTGGAGAATTAATACGACAGATACTGTTGCGAAGCGACAGGAATACAGGGAAGTCATAACAACGATAAACAGCGATCAGGATCATCTGTACCTGAAAAAAGCCGGATTAATCTCCTTCTATAAGTCGTACGGTGTGTTTGAGCCGATTCCTGCCGGTGCATGTAATAATATGTATACACTGGGTGGCTGGGCGGCCAGGACGACATCTTACATGGGAATTTTAGAAAGGTATGGAATTGAGAACCCATATCGTGATATGATAGGTAATGAAAAGGTATATCTGATAGATGACGATATTGATCTGACCATGGATTACATTCACACGTATTACGATGAGAAGGCGGAAGCTGTTCTTGTCTCAGAAATTGGATCACTGAAAATTTATCAGATTAAAGCGTAGGCTTTGAATGCAGAAGGCGCTGCGAAACGGCTTGCGTTGATGAAATAGCAGCAATGGTGGAATTCGGGTGTCTGTTTTACCCGCGTGGTTTGGTAAAGAAAGGAATGAGGAAATGCAGAAATTAAAAAGAGTCTTATTTACGTTGGTGTTGATGACTATGCTGGGTGTGCTGCCTGCATTCACATCAAGTGCTGCCAGCAAGCTTCCGGGCAATGTCACAAAATTAAGCAAGAGTAAACAGGCTGAGACTTCAGTTGACCTGAGCTGGAAAAGAGCTACCAATGCATCGGGTTATATCATCTACAGAGTTGATACTGCAACGGGTGCTCAGAAGAAGGTGGCGACTACCACAAAAACATCTTACACAGTGAAGAATCTGAAAATTGATCAGACATATCAGTATCAGGTATTTGCATACCGCAAGTATAAAGGAAAAACGTATTACAGTGCAAAAGGGTCTCCTGTAGTAACGGTGAAAACGAAAGCGCTCGTTCCGACAAAAGTGAAGAATTTCCGTGTGGCCGGTTTTGGCAATAAGGAACTGACGCTGAAGTGGGACGCTGCAACGAATGCAGATGCATATATTGTATATATGTACAACAGCGATACCAAAAAATACGAAAAAGCAGGTAAAACGAAGAAAACATCCTACGTTGTAAGCGATCTGACAGCAGGTGTAACGTACCGTTTCCGTGTACAGGCGTACCATACGGTTCAGGGAACAACAACGTTTGGTGATTTTTCCGAATCTGCAAAAGGAACGGCGAAAAAGATCAATATTTCCGGCGTGCACGGACGTTACTATAATGCAACCGTAAAATCAGACACAACGGTGAAGGTGATTTCTACCGGAAAAACGATGCGTCTGAAAAAAGGCACAAAGGTTGTGACAACAGATAGAAGACAGAAAAGCAATGTAACTGCAATTCTGAACAATAAAACACAGGTTACTATTTATGGCGGAAAACTGAACTATACCAGTCTGAATACAACGAAAAAGTATTATTCCAAACAGACGATGGAAGATTTCATCAACGCTAAGGGATACAGCAGCCCGACCAGCTACCTGATCTGGGTCAGCCAGTACACAATGAGTACGAATGTATTTAAGGGATACGAAGGACACTGGAAACTGGTGCGCAGTGGCCCATGCGTTATCGGTAAAAACGGAAATACGCCGCAGAGAGTATTCCATATTGTGAGAAAAGACCGCAGATACGGCGGACCGATGGTTTATATTGCATGGTTCGGACCGGAGACCGGCGGTTACGGCTTCCACAGAAGAACACAGCCGGGTATCACCAGAGCTGCCGTTTCCGGAGGATGTATCCGTCTTAGCGATTCAGATCTGAACTTTATCAATAATAATTGTCCGATTGGTACGACGGTTGTGTCATATTAATTAAAGCAGAAATACAGCAGGGAGCTTTATGATGATAAGCGCAGAAAAGAAGGTACTTGATTTTATAGAAAAACATATTCATATCCTGTTTGCAGCAGCTGTGCTGTTGATTGGATGTTATATGAGAATTGTCGGATTTCATTTTCTGAGTGATGACGCAAGACTGTATTTACTGAAATGGTATGATAAAATTGCAGCAGAAGGAATTTCAGAACAGATAGGGAATTACAATATTCCCTATCAGATTCTGATTTACGTACTGACAAAACTTCCTCTGAAACCACTGCATGCATATAAACTGGTTTCCTGTGCCTTTGATCTGGGAATGGCGATGCTGGGAGGACTTGTGGTCTGGTCCGTTTCAGAGAAGAAGAGAGAGTTCAAAGCTGTACTTGCTTTTTCTCTTGTTTTCTGTTCACCGATTGTACTGATGAACTCCGCAGTCTGGGCGCAGTGTGATTCCATTTATGCGTTTTTCGGAATTGCAGCGCTGTTGTTGCTGTTTAAGGAGAGATACTTCCTGAGCTTTCTTTTTCTTGGATTCGCATTTGCGTTTAAGCTTCAGGCCGTTTTTTTCCTTCCATTCTTTTTAATTTATTATATCTGCAGAAGAAAATATTCTATTTTCAATTTCCTGATTGTACCGGTAACCGTTGTTGGAGTATCTCTTCCGGGTTTGCTTGCAGGAAGAAATCTGATGGATATTCTGAATATATACCTGCATCAGACGAATACGTATAACAGAGTATATGTGAATTTTCCCAATATCTATACTCTTGTGACGGATCCGAAAGGCTCAGGGGATTATCAGATGTTCCGGAAGCTGGCAATTCTGATGATGTTGCTGATGCTTGGAATTGGTTTATACATGTGTATCGTGAAAAGGGTAGACCTGACGAACAAAAAGATTTTCTGGGGAATAGTAATCTGGACACTGTATACCTGCAGCTTCTTCCTTCCGAATATGCATGAGCGGTATGCATACGTTCTGGAAGTAGTTGCAATTCTCTATTGTTTCCTTACGCCTGTGGGAATCCCGTTGGCAATTGCAGTCAATCTTTTTTCCGTGTTTACGTACAGCTTTTATCTGTTTGGCCAGCGTGCATTTTCTCTGCAGATATCGTCACTGTTCAGTCTCGTTGTATATGCAGCCTTCTCCTGGTGGATATTCTGCCGTGCTGGAAGAAGCGATAATTTAAAAAGTCAATCAGTAACAGAATAATGAATTTATAGAAAGCAGTTTTTTCAGAGATTTCTCCGGAAAAACTGCTTTTCTCTATTGTGCCCGATGAGACACATTTACCGGTGCTTTTGTGATATGCGGTACAGTGCTTCCAAAGCGACCAGAATTTCATTTTCCTCTCCTCTGGCTGTATCTGTTTCTCCGTCGCGATAAGCTCCGATTCCGTCAGCCACATCTTTTTTCCATTCAACAACAACATTCAGAATACTTGCAGTGCGGACATTGCGAAGTGATCCCACGGCAAAGAGGGCTGCTGTCTCCATATCAGAAGCATAAATGCCTTTCCCGGAATAGAATTCATCTATGGAAGGCTTGATTTGCTGATAAAGGGCATCGTGGCATCGGGTGGGGCCTGCGGCAAAGGGGAAAGACAGTGACTTTGCTGCCTCCATACATTCATTCCACAGTTCCCTGCTGGCATAAGAAAACTGAATTTTATCTGCAGCACCGTTTGAGTCTTTGAAAGCCACAGATGAATCACTGCAGACATCGGACTGTGGGTCATGGAATTGCGGACTGGCGTATCTCAGATAATGCGTGTACGTCTGACTTGTTCCGTCATCACATACAGCGCGGTCACAGATTACAAGCTGTCCAAGGGAAAGATGGGGCTGGAGTGCTCCGCAGCTTCCGATACGGATCATATCAGTTACGCCCAGATTTGCCAGTTCTTCCACGCAGATCGCAGTGGAAGGGCCGCCCATTCCGGTGGATATGGCCAGAATCCGAAGACCTTTGTATTCTCCCGTAATACTTTTATACTCTCTGCTGAAGCCTTCCTGACGAACATTGGTTAAAAAAGAAGCAATATGATCCACACGTGCAGGATCACCTGGTAAAACAGCGGCTGTGGTCTGTATGGATGTATCCAGTTGAATATGAGGCATTTTTTCCATAGTCCTTCTCCTTTTCATTTTTATGTCAGACACGAAAATAAAAAGACGATCTTTATACCGTATTTTGAATCGCATTCTGCAGATACAGCGTATCACCGGCAGAAGCTGATTGTCAACAGAAATGTTTTCCTGTAAAAGCCTTGTATATTTTTATAAATACGGATAGAATGAATAAAAACGAGGTGAGAATGAAAATGAAAAAGAAAAATGATTTACTGCTGATCATTGATATGCAGAATGTATATCTTCCGGGTGAGGAATGGTCCTGTCCTTCCATGGTACAGGCAATACAGCACATAAAAACGCTGCTTGATGCTGACTGTACGGAGCAGGTAGCTTTTACAAGATTTGTACCGCCTGCAGATCCTGTCGGTACGTGGATGCAGTATAATGAAGAGAACTATCGTGTGAATCAGTGTGAATATCTGAATGAGATAGTAGAAGATCTGAAGCCGTATCTCCGGAAATGGCCGGTTTATGAAAAGTCTTTCTATTCCTCTTTTAAAGTGGAGGAGCTGATGGCAATGGCGAAGCGTGCAGATCGTGTGGTGATCAGTGGAGTAGTGGCGGAATGCTGTGTTCTTGCGACGCTGATGGACAGTATAGATGCAGGGCACAAAGTGGTTTACCTGACAGATTGTGTGTCGGGACAGTCAGAAGAAAATGAAGCAGCAATTCAGAAAATCGCAGAAAGTTTTGCGCCTGTTCACACAATTGTGACAGACAGCAAAACTTATCTGGAAGAAGTATAGCTATGTTTATTTCAGATTGTAGGCGTATTCCAGAAGCTTTTTAGAGTCATCCCACCGTGCAGTGCTGGTGGGCGCCCCAAGCGTGACGGAAATATAATTTGTTCCGGATTTGCTTTTTACTACACCGACAAAACAGTACCCTGCCTTATTTGTAAAACCTGTTTTCATGCCTTTCACTCCAGGCATTGCATTCAGAAGCTGATTGGTTGTAGTCAGATAGTATGAATATCCGCTCAGGCTGGTGAACTGGTAGGAAGAAGTTCCGATGATCTTACGGAAGGTACCGTTTTTGTATGCATACTGAGCAATTTTTGCCAGATCACGTGCAGTAGTATAATGATTCAGTCCGTTGTCTAAACCGTTTGGCGTTACAAAATGTGTGTTCTTACAGCCAATTGATTTTGCTTTCTGATTCATCAGAGAGGCAAATTTTGCAGTGGAACCACTGATGTGTTCCGCAATGGCTACTGCACTGTCATTGTGGGACGGAAGCATCAGAGAGTACAGAAGATCTTTCATGCGGAAAACTTCTCCTGCGTGTAGATACAGCTTTGTCGGTTCCTGAGAAGCTGCATTGGAGGAAGCCGTTACCTTATCTGTCAGCTTTGTTTTCTCAAGTGCCAGGATGCATGTCATGATTTTTGTTGTACTTGCATTTGCATGCCTGGTATCAGCATTCTTCTCATATAAAACTTCTCCGGTGGAAGCATTGATCAGAATTGCGCAGTCGGAAGAAATTTTCAGATTGGCACCGCTGTAGAGCAGGACTCCTTTGGAATCGAAATAGTAGTACACTCCGTTTATTTTGTGCTTTCCTGTGTAGGCATAACCGTTTTTTGTGAAATAGTATCGTTTCCCGGATACTGTTTTCCAGCCTGTGGTAAGCGTTCCCCTGCTTCCCAGATAGTATACCTTGTTTTTGTACGTAAGCAGCGTATTGGTATAGCGCCAGCCTTCATCCTTCGTACCGAAATAGTATTTTTTTCCTTCTATGGTATTCCAGCCCCAGACACGCTTTCCGTTCTTGTCGAGATAATATCGTTTTCCATGATAGTACAGCCAGCCGGTTGCACGCTTTCCGCTCTTTTTGACAAAATATGTATTATTCTTATAGTTTACCCAGCAGAGCTTGTACATGTATCCTTCGGATGCTTTTCCAAAGTAGTAATAGTCGTTGTCAATTTTTTTCCAGCCATACTGCCGGTACCCGTTGGGGGAAAAGTAATATGTTTTGCCGTCTATTTCCAGAAGACAGTCTTTGGCAGTTTTTCCGTTTTGGTAGCGATACATCCATTTTCCGTTCTTCTGAATAAACGTTCCGCCTGTAACTTTTTTAATATTGTTGACAGATACTGCTGCATTGGAAGTAAAACAGAAACCAAGGCAGAGCATCAGAAGCAGCAGAAATGTACCGGTTATTTTAAGATGCATTTTTTTCTTTCCGGATTTCATATGGTTCTCTCTCCTTTATATTACGGTATATTTATCTTCTTTCAGGATAAATATAACAAAAACAGGAAAAATCTGCAATCGTCGGAACAGAATATCCGGTGATTTTTCTGATTCTGTATAAAAAAAGCTTTCCGGGATATGATTAATAGGAGCCGATTGCAAATGTTTTTGCCGATTCTGAGAGTGCGCAGCGCGGAAAAACGATGACAGGATCATTCATCGGACAACCCATTCAAATATGGGGGATTTTACGCAGATCCTGCAGATACAAGACGGAAATGGAGGAAAAACAGATGACGGAAAGTGCAGAAGTTCATTCACGGATATGTCCTGAGATAGAAAAAAACAGAGAACAGATGAAAGAAAAACTGCCTGTGGAAGAGAGCTTTGACCTGATTCAGAGGGATTTGGAAATCGGAGGCAGACAATCCTCCTTTTATTTTGTAGACGGAATGACAAAGGATGAAGCTATGGTAAAGGTTATGGATACCATCCTGCAGATTCAGAAAGATGATATGCCGCAAACGGTATCTGCTTTTATTCAAAAACACATTCCCTATGTGGAGGTGGATGCCCTGACAGAATTTGATCAGATCATCAGAAATGTGCTTTCAGGTGTTACGGTACTGTTTATCGACGGATTTGAGGAATGCATTGCCATAGACTGCAGAACGTATCCTGCCAGGAGCGTGGAAGAACCGGAAAAAGACAAATCACTTCGCGGTTCCAAAGACGGTTTTGTTGAGACAGTCGTATTTGACACTGCAATGATCAGGAGGCGTATCCGCGATCCGAATCTTGTGATGGAAATGGTGGAGGTGGGGAAGTATTCCAGATCCGATGTGGTAATCTGCTATATGAAGAATCTGGTGGATCAGGCACTGCTGCGAAATATAAGAAGAAAGGTACAGGCAGTGAAAACACCGGATCTGTGTATGAACCAGCAGAGTCTGGCAGAAGCAATGATCGGAACGAGATGGTATAATCCGTTTCCAAAGTTTAAATTTACAGAACGGCCGGATACAACAGCAGCATGTCTGCTGGAAGGAAAGGTCGCGATACTTGTCGATAATTCTCCTGCCGCAATGATTCTTCCGACGTCTGTTCTCGATATGATAGAAGAGGCGAATGATTATTATTTTCCTGCCTGGACCTCTCTGTATCTGAAAACAGCAAGGACAATCATTCTGCTTTTAACGGTTTTTCTGACACCCGTCTTTCTTCTGCTCATGCAGAATCCTGGCTGGATTCCGGAGATGTTTGCTTTTGTAGCGGTGAAAGATACAGTCAATATTCCTCTGATCTGGCAGCTTTTACTGCTTGAACTGGCAATTGACGGTCTGCGTCTGGCGGCACTCAGTACGCCAAATATGCTGAGTACTCCACTCAGTATTTTTGCAGGCCTTGTATTGGGAGAATTTGCAGTTAATTCAGGCTGGTTTAATTCCGAAGTAATGCTGTATATGGCTTTTGTGGCGGTGGCAAATTATACACAGCCGAATTTTGAACTGGGTTATGCAGTAAAGTTTATGCGTATCATACTGCTGATCCTGACGGCATTGTTTGACTGGGTCGGTTTTCTTGCGGGCTGTTTCATCCTGGTTCTTCTGTTGTGTGCCAACCGGACGCTGTCGGGAAGAAATTACCTGAAAGTGAAGCTGAATTAAAGGAGTACAGAAAAGCGCAAAATCAGGCTGCCACAGAAACGGCCGGAAGAGACAGTACTTTTCCATAAATTCTGAGGCAGCCTGATTCTCTATAACAGACAGAAAATTGCTTTTTATGCTTCTCCGTTGGCGACTACCGGAGTGGGGCGTCTTGAATCAAAGACCTGAGAAGCGGTAAACATATTGTCGAGAACGGTGGTGGCGCCCTGTGAGGACTGATAGAGCTGGTAACCATCCAGATCAATCCGTCCCTGACGCACATAATCGGATGTGATCTGTACCCAGTAAGGCTGAGAACTGTCTACATTACAGTAGAAATTATAGCCGGCACTCTTGAAATACTGATAAATTTCATTATCACTTGAGTAACCCTCCCAGCTGCCGATATCATTGCCGTGAGCAAAAATAATGGTATCGACTGTTCCGACGATGTTGGCCACATTATTGATCCATTTTTCATTATCTCTTTTTAACACATCCACAGTTTTGCCTGTAACACTCAAATGTCCCCAGGTATGGCTGGCAAATTCCCAGCCGCTTTCCTTCAGCGCATCTGCGATTACAGTGGCCTGTGCAATCTCTTCGTCGCGGTTGTAGTCCGGATGCTTCTCCAGCCATACGCGCTGATCATCCATCAGATTTGTTCTTTCCTCATAATCCTGATCCGTGCGGTATCCGAATACACCATTGTAACCGGTCAGAGCAATTAACCCACGCGCTCCCTTGTATGCACCATCAGGATGTTCCTTCAGGAATGCATTCAGACGCGGTACCACGTCAAAGTCTCCGATCTGTTCTGTACCGTCTGCGGTGACGTAATGGCACTTTATTTCACCGTTTTCATCCAGCACCAGTTTGTCAGGGTAACCGGCAGCTTCATAGGAATGATAATAGCTCAGATCATCAATGGAGAGGACAACGGCTTTTTTACCGGGCGGCAGCATCAGATTTGTGTTCGGCGAAAACTGAACATTTCCGTTTGCATCCGTTGTCTCAGTAACAAGATCTCTGAGACGGACGAAAACGTAACCATTGTCGTACATCTGCTGCGTGATCTTGTCAAATTCGTCTACTATCGTCATCCATGCATTCATTCCGTCCACCTGAGACTGTCCCAGTACAGAAACGTTGAACGCCCGATCTGTGTCATTGATGAGAGAATGGTAGAAAATATGAGGTACCGTGGTAACGTCCACAGCAACACAGGATGCTTTCTGTGCTTCAAAATCTTCTATTGCGGCAGCGACAGCACTGTCAGACTCATAACCAGGTATACCCTTCAGCAGATCAATCGCACCGTCATAATCGTATCCTGCTGCCAGCAATCTGGCTTCTTCCAGAACGGAAGAAGTTGTACCGGAAGTGTTCGCCTGGGAAATCTCTGCTTCTGTCTGAATCTCGGTTTCCGGCAAAACAGAGAATTCCGGTGTGTCCGGTTCCTGCTCGGCAGTAATATTTTCTGTCTGAGGAAGTGTAGGTGTTCCCTGACCCGAAGGAGAAGTTCCCGCAGAAGAGCTTCCTTTTTTGGGCAGCAGCTGCAGCGTTGTCACAGCGGCAGCAGCAATCACAAGGACGAAGATAACTGTGATGGTAATCCGTTGGATCATAATCTGACGTTTTCTTTTTTTACGGCGCAGCTGACGCCGTTCTTCAAGCTGATCGTAATCAACATGGTCTCTGTAATTCTCATTCATATAATAGTTTCTCCTTTAGCATATATAATCTTTTATACGTTTTATCAGGAATAGTTCCCGCTCATTTTCTTTGTCTGTAAAGAAAAAACCTGCATTATTAGTCTAACACAGTTATGATCCGGTGGCAATGATTTCTGAGGCAGTTGACAGCAAAAATGCGGATACTTATAATAAAGAAAACTGATTGCGGAAAGAGGTAGTAATTGTGGAGCAGAGAATATTGGATATAATAAAAGAGTCGGAAATGATACTGGTGGGAATCGGTGAGGAGCTCGCATCTGTATGTCCGCCGTTTGCAGTGGATCAGTCATTGGAACCATATTACAGAAGCAGATATTTCCGTAATATTCCGGAAGAAAATGAACGGATACAATCCTATAACCGGTTGAAAAGGCTGATAGGAGCAAAGCCCTATTTTGTGGTGACTCTGAATACGGATGATCTGATTTACCGTTCTGAACTGGAGAATGATCTGATTGTATCGCCCTGTGGCAGCATGTTGAAAATGCAGTGCGGAGACCATATTGTGGATGCTGCTCCCATCTGTGACGCAGTTCTGGCAGCGGCAGAGAATCAGGAGGATAGGGACTGTGCCAATAGAATAGAGGATATGGATCCTCAGAGATTTGCTGTCTGTCCGGAATGCGGGAAAACGCTTTCGTTCCACGTAAAAGAGACAGAGGACTATATGGAGGAGGGGTATCTGGCCCAGTGGGAGAAATACAACCGCTGGCTTTCCTGTACGCTGAATCACAGGCTTTGCATCCTGGAGCTGGGAGCAGGATTTTCTTATCCGCAGGTGATTCGGTGGCCTTTTGAAAAAGTGGCTTATTTTAACCGGAAGGCAACGCTGATCCGTGTTCACAGCAGACTGCCGCAGATTACGGAGGAACTGAGTGAGAGGGGAATTGCGATAAAAGCCGATCCGGGCAGCTGGCTTCTTGATTAAATCTGCACGGTTTGCTTTTTCGCTTTATTTCATAGCTGAATTGTAATAGAAATTGTGCGAAAATTCTAAATATTGCTTGATAAATATTATTTTCTTGTGTATGATAGACATATATTCAGAACGGTGTCCGCGTACGGACATGCGGATCAGGAAAATGATAACGGAGGTGCTTCTATGGAAACAAGAGCAATAAAAATTCATTCAGATGTGAACCAGAATGCAATTATTCGAGTAATACCGGGACATTTCGCAACAAATCATTCGCATATCAATCATTACGTGGATATGACTATTATGAAATCAAGAAAGAGTGAAGCAGCAGCAGCAGCTTCCGTGCTGGCAAGAAAGTACAGCACAAGTACTTATATTGACACAATCATCTGTATGGACGGATGCGAGGTAATCGGTGCATATCTGGCAGATGAGCTTACGGCATCGGGAATCATGTCTCTGAACCAGCATCAGACGATGTATATTGTGACACCCGAAATGAATCCGGGAGGACAGCTGATTTTCCGTGATAATATGCAGATGATGATACAGGGAAAGCACTGTCTGCTTCTTCTGGCTTCTGCAACAACAGGGCGTACCATTGCCAGAGCGATGGAGTGTGTTCAGTACTATGGAGGTATCATTGAGGGCGTATCTGCAATATTCAGTGCCAGCGACAGAGTAGAAGGAATGGAGATTAATTACATATTCGGCGGAAAGGATGTAGAAGGTTACCAGACATTTGAAGCAGCAAATTGCCCCATGTGTGCAAAAAAACAGAAAATTGATGCGATTGTAAACAGTTTCGGATATTCCAGACTGTAAGGAGCAGGACTCTGTTTACAGTGTAACATATCGGGATATTGTATAAGGTAAAGACGGAAGCAGGAACGATACAGAAAATGAGACTATATTTCTGTGTTGTCACGCTTCCGTCTTTTTTGCTGTCTGAAATTATCAATTAGAAGGAACAGAAAACTCTTTCCGATATTCATTCGGAGTAAGATGTTCTTTTCGCTTGAAATTGTATATCGGGTTTTTACTGTCAGAAAATCCGCTGCTTACTGCAATATCTTCAAGGCAGCTGTCAGTCGAAACCAGTTATGTCAACAGATGCGGAGATTATGCAGGTCGGAAATACGCAGACACACGTGAAATTCTCTGTAGACATTGATACATATTATAATAACTGGTTTAAGCATGCGCCGACACATCACTGGGCAATGAGCGTCGGACATAATGCAAAGCTGTTTGAGAAGGTTGCACAGATGATAGATTGTGATTACGTGATTTTATAAATTTAAGGAGGAGAGCCTATGAACGGAATTGTCGCCGGTTTTATGGCGATAGGCCTGGAGCCTTATTGGAGTCAGTTTGAGGGAATGCGGGAAAAATGTGAATATCATCATCAGGTCCTGAAGGGAAAATTTGACTGCAGCAAGGTTCGGATTGAGGATGTTGGAATCGTAGATTCAGAGAAGCTGGCACGTGAAGCAGGAAAGTTATTCGCAGAGAAAAAAGTGGATGTTATTTTCTGCCATATGCTGACATACGCTTCATCTGTTTATATTGTTCCTGTGATCAGAGAATTAAATGTTCCTTTTATAATACTGAATGTACAGTATCGAAAGGCTCTGGATTATTCCGAAGTAAAGACGATCGGAGACTGGCTGGGAGAAGGTATTACGTGTGCCGGTGTTCCGGAAGCCACGGCAGTTCTTTCTCAGATGGGGAAAAAGTTTTCTGTTATTACGGGACACATGGAAGATGACTCGGATGTCGCGGATCAAATAAACAGCTGGTGTGATGCGATAAGGATTAAAAACAGAATTGCACGGCACAATCTTGGATATCTGGGACGTTCCTATGCGGGAATGATGGATTTGTGTGTTAATGAAAGCAGAATTTTTGACAAATTCGGAACCTTTGTTCATCATCTCGACTGGCAGGAGATCATCGAAACGGGTAAGAATGTCGATGATACAGAGTTAAAGCAACGGATCGAAACGGTCAGACAGACGTTTGAACTGGAGGATTCCGTATCGGAAAGTGACATCGACTGTATTGCACGGACAGCAGAGGACCTGAGAAAAATGACAGAAAAGTACAGTCTGAATTCGTGGGCATTTCATTATGAATTTGATGCGCCGGAAGAACAGACAGAATTGCTGGCTGCATTGAATCCTGCCATGACGATGTTGATGACCGAGGGCACTGCATGTGTTCCGGAAGGGGATATCCGAACTGCAATCGCAATGATTATGATGAAAATGCTGGCAGGAAATGCGATGACTGCTGAACTGTATTCCATGGACTTCAATGACGGGACCTGCCTGATTGGACACAGTGGAGCGTGTGATGCAAAAATTTCCAGTCAGAAAGCGGTATTGAAGATGAACATTCTTCATGGAAAAGCGGGTAAGGGATATGTGACACAGTTTTACCCGGAACCGGGCCCGGTTACTATGGCTGCATTGACGGAAGACCGGTATGGAAACTTCAAACTGATAGCTGTGGAAGGTATGAGTGTGGAAGGCCCCAGACATCATGGCGTTCTTGTAAAGGGCCATTATCTGAAACAGCTGGAATATGTTGCAGATGCACTTGATATTGAATTTAAAGCCATCAGAGCGTAAATCCGTATGACAGTTAATTAGAAAAGCATACACAGAGGCTGATAAATGCCGGATTCTGTATGACGTGGGACGTCATCAGAGTCCGGCATTCATTTCTGTATTGGGAAAATGATATATTTTCTTGATTTCAACTCCGGAACAGGCTATTATAGTAAAGTGGTACAGTAAAACAGACGATTCATCTGAAGCGAGGAGTACGTGTATGATAGCAATCATTGATTATGATGCCGGTAATCTGAAAAGTGTGGAAAAGGCATTTGACTATCTGGGGGAAAAGACCGTAATCACACGGGACAAAAGGGAAATACTTGGAGCAGACAGAGTGGTTTTGCCCGGAGTTGGTGCATTTGGAGACGCCATGGGCAAGCTGCATCAGTATCAGCTGGTTGATGTAATAAAAGAAGCATCATGCAGCGGGGTACCTTTTCTCGGTATCTGTCTCGGACTGCAGCTCCTGTTTGAAGAAAGCGAGGAATCTCCCGGGGTAAAGGGGCTGGGAATCTGTAAAGGGAAAATTTTGAGGATACCGGATCATGAGGGGCTGAAGATTCCTCACATGGGATGGAATTCTCTTACGTATGATCATCCTGGCAGGCTGTTTCAGGGGATTCCGGAGCAGTCCTACGTCTATTTTGTGCATTCATATTATCTGAGCGCGGATGATTCCGGGATAGTGACAGCATCAACACAGTATGGAGTGAAGATCCATGCATCTGTTGAACAGGGAAATGTGGTCGCCTGCCAGTTTCATCCTGAGAAGAGCAGTGAAACGGGGCTTGCTATTTTGAGAAACTTTATCAGAATGTCCTGAAAAGAAA
This sequence comes from Candidatus Choladocola sp., assembly GCA_034093895.1. Classification (GTDB taxonomy): domain Bacteria; phylum Bacillota; class Clostridia; order Lachnospirales; family Lachnospiraceae; genus Choladousia. The sequence continues at coordinate 18,381 of JAXEBU010000005.1, forward strand.
CCGGATCAATACGAAAGGAAAAAAGTGATTTATGTTTACAAAACGAATTATTCCATGTCTCGATGTGCATAATGGCCGTGTAGTGAAGGGTGTTAATTTTGTAAATCTGAAGGATGCCGGCGATCCGGTGGAAATTGCGGCTGCTTATGACAGGGCTGGAGCGGATGAACTGGTATTTCTTGATATCACGGCTTCTTCCGATGCGAGAAATACGGTAGTTGACATGGTAAGGGAAGTCGCGAAAAAAGTATTCATTCCGTTTACAGTAGGCGGAGGCATCCGTACGGTAGAGGATTTTCGCATGCTTCTGAGAGAAGGGGCAGACAAGATTTCTGTTAATTCTGCAGCGATTATGAATCCGGAGTTAATCCGCGATGCAGCGGAAAAGTTTGGCCGGCAGTGCGTTGTGGTGGCAATCGATGCCAGACGTCGTCCGGACGGATCCGGCTGGAACATTTACAAAAATGGAGGCCGCGTGGATATGGGAATCGATGCGGTGGAATGGGCGATGAAAGCAGACCGTCTGGGAGCAGGTGAGATTCTTCTGACCAGCATGGACTGCGACGGGACGAAAGAAGGGTATGATATCGAACTGACCCGCACAATCGCTGAACACGTGTCTGTGCCGGTCATTGCATCCGGCGGCGCAGGAACGAAAGAGCATTTTTATGATGCGCTGACAGCCGGTAAAGCAGATGCAGCACTGGCCGCTTCACTTTTTCATTATAAAGAACTGGAGATTGCAGAAGTAAAACAGTATCTGAGGGATAAAGGAGTGTCAGTACGTCTGTAGCAAAAAAATAATCGGAAGACAGAAAATGAGTTAATTAAAGAAGGAGGAATGAAGTGTGCCGCCGATTTCAAATGACTGGCTTGTTCCGCTGAAGCCGGAATTCGGAAAGCCATACTATGCGAAACTTTATCGTTTTGTCAATGAAGAGTACAAAACGCGGGTGATTTATCCGCCTGCTGATGATATTTTTAATGCCTTTGCCTTCACACCCCTTGGCAAAGTGAAAGTCGTAATTCTGGGACAGGATCCGTACCATGAGGAGGGACAGGCCCATGGCCTTTGTTTTTCAGTTAAGCCGGATGTGGAGATACCGCCGTCTCTTGTAAATATTTACAAAGAACTTCATGAAGACTGTGGCTGTTACATACCGGACAACGGATATCTAACCAAATGGGCGGAGCAGGGCGTACTGATGCTGAATACAGTACTGACAGTTCGTGCTCATCAGGCAAATTCTCATCGGGGAGTCGGATGGGAAGAATTTACAGATGCGGCAATCCGCATTCTGAATGAGATAGATCGTCCTATTGTATTCATACTCTGGGGCCGTCCGGCGCAGATGAAGAAATCCATGCTGAATAATCCGAAACATCTGATCCTGGAAGCGCCTCATCCCAGTCCGTTGTCCGCGTACCGTGGATTTTTCGGAAGCAGACCCTTTTCCAGAACGAATAAATTCCTCAAAGAAAACGGACTAGATCCCATCGACTGGCAGATCGAAAATCGCAAAGATTCGTGAAACAGGAAGACAGCCCCACCCCTGTCCTCAAACTCGGTTGACGTCCTTCGCTTCAGTTCAGTTTCATACACGCGGACATCGTTCGCGATAGAAGCGTTTGCTCCTAGTCCGCGTATGAAACTGAAGTGAAGCGAAGGGAGCCGACGAGTTTTCAGCCGGAGCTTTCTGCTTTATGATTTTTTGTGTGACTCTTCCTGATTTTCAGGGTATGAAAAGAGGATGCCCTTTGTGGCATCCTCTTCAAGAACAACTCATTCTTCCGTTTCTTTTTTGAGGTTTTTCTGTGCCGTTGACAGCATCAGCTTAATCCGGTTCAGCTGATTCACTTCACTTGCTCCCGGATCGTAATCGATTGCAACAATGTTGGAGAGCGGATGCTGTCTGCGCAGTTCTTTGATAACGCCTTTGCCGACGACATGGTTTGGAAGGCAGGCAAAGGGCTGTGTGCAGACGATGTTGTTTACACCGGCGTGAATCAGTTCCAGCATTTCACCGGTGAGGAACCATCCCTCGCCTGTCTGGTTGCCGAGAGATACAATATCTTTGGCCATTTCTCCCAGGTGTTCAATTCGGGCTGGCGGATCGAAATGGACACTCTTTTCCAGTTCATCCGCGGCGGCGGACCGCAGCTTCTCGAGTACAGCAATTCCAAAATTCGCGATCATGGCAGAGCTTTTTTTCGTTCCAAGATACTCACTTTTGAAATTCTGGTTATAGAAGCAGTACAGGAGAAAATCCATCAGATCCGGAACAACAGCCTGCGCTCCCTCTGATTCCAGCAGTTCCACAAGATAATTATTTGCTGCCGGAAGAAATTTCACGAGAATTTCTCCGACAACGCCCACCTTCGGTTTTTTCTCGGAGGTGATTGGCAGCCGATCGAAATCCTGAATGATTTCCCGACACATTTTTTTGTATTCCCTGTAAGAGGGCTTTCCGGCAACAAATCTGCAGCAACGATCCTCCCACTTGTGAAACAGTGCATTTGCGGAGCCGGGTTCCTTTTCATATGGACGCATCCGGTAGAGACAACGCATAAAGATATCTCCGAATACAAGGGCGAACATGGCACGTTTCACGAGATAATAGCTGATGGTAAATCCGGGATTGCTTTCCAGGCTGCTCAGATTCAGTGAAATAACAGGGATCTGTTCCATATTTGCTTTCTTCAGTGCACGGCGGATAAATCCCACATAATTGGAAGCACGACAGCCGCCTCCTGTCTGTGTCATAATGACGGCAGTTTTGTTTAAGTCATATTCCCCGGAGAGCAGTGCTTCCATCACCTGACCAACCACCATCAGCGAAGGATAGCAGGCATCATTGTTTACGTATTTCAGCCCGACATCGACAGCACAACGGTTATCATTGGGCAGTACTACCAGATTGTATCCGGAAGCATTGAATGCGGCTGAAAGCATTTTAAAATGGATGGGTGACATCTGCGGACAGAGAATCGTGTAATTCTTTCTCATTTCTTTGGTGAAAACGACACGTTCAATGTTGGCAGGAACGATCTGCCGCGGCTTTTCGTCATGGTTTTTCCGGACGCGGATTGCGGAGATCAGAGAACGGATCCTGATCTTTGCAGCGCCGAGGTTGTTGACTTCATCAATCTTCAGACATGTGTAGATTTTTCCGGAGTCAGACAGAATTTCATTTACCTCGTCTGTGGTAACGGCATCCAGCCCGCAGCCGAAGGAGTTCAGCTGAATCAGATCCAGATCCTCACGTGTTTTGACGAAATTGGCAGCAGCGTACAGGCGACTGTGATACATCCACTGATCAAGAACACGCAGCGGCCGTTCCACCGGATTTAAGTGAGAAACAGAGTCCTCCGTCAGTACTGCCAGACCGTAGGAGTTGATCAGCTCCGGAATTCCGTGGTTGATTTCTGAATCAATGTGGTAGGGACGGCCTGCAAGGACAATTCCGTGACGTCCCGTTTCCTCCAGATATTTCAGGGTCTCCTCACCCTTTCGGTACATGGCCTGTCTCGTACGATCCAGTTCTTCCCAGCCGGCCTTTGCAGCTGCAGCTACCTCATCTGCCGGAATGTCAGGAAATGCCTCTTTCAGACGCCGGGTAACCGTATCAAGATTCGTGAACGCGATAAACGGATTCTCAAAACGGATGTGTTCTGTCCGTAGACTCTCCACATTATTCTTTATATTTTCTGCATAGGAAGTCACAATAGGACAGTTGTAGTGGTTCGGTGCATCTTCAAATTCCGTACGTTCATACGGAATACAGGGATAGAAGATATACTTGATTCCTTTTCGGATCAGCCATTCAATGTGTCCGTGAGCCAGTTTGGCCGGATAACATTCCGATTCACTGGGGATCGATTCGATTCCCAGCTCGTAAATTTTCCGCGTGGAAGGCGGAGAGAGAATGACCCGGTATTTCAGACTGGTGAAAAAGCGGAACCAGAATGGATAGTTTTCATACATATTCAGCACACGCGGAATTCCCACAATACCGCGTTCAGCTTCATCTTCCGGTAGCGGTTCATAGGAAAAGAGCAGCTGATTCTTGTACTCAAAAAGGTTTGGAACGTTATCTTTATTCCGTTCTTTTCCGATACCGCGCTCACAGCGGTTGCCACTCACAAACTGGCGTCCGCCGGAAAAGCGGTTGATGGTCAGACGGCACTGATTGGTGCAGCCTTTGCATTTGGCCATGGAAGTCGTATACTGCAGTGCATTGATGCGGTCGATGGACAGCATGGTGGTTTCTGCACCCTCCTGATAGCGTTCGCGGGCAATCAGTGCTGCACCGAAAGCCCCCATAATACCGGCAATATCAGGACGGATTGCTTCGCAGTCTGCGATTTTTTCAAAACTGCGCAGTACGCCGTCATTGTAGAAGGTACCGCCCTGTACCACAATATGACGTCCCAGCTCAGATGCATCAGATACCTTAATAACTTTATATAAAGCATTTTTAATGACGGAATAGGCAAGTCCTGCTGAAATATCGGGAACTTCGGCACCTTCCTTCTGGGCCTGTTTTACCTTGGAATTCATGAAAACTGTGCATCTGGTACCGAGATCAATCGGATGCTCGGCAAACAGCGCTGCCTTTGCAAAATCTTCTACCGTATAATTCAGAGACTTGGCAAAGGTTTCAATAAAAGAACCGCAGCCGGAGGAGCAGGCTTCATTGAGCTGTACGCTGTCAACGGTATGATTTTTTATTTTGATGCACTTCATGTCCTGACCGCCGATGTCGAGAATACAGTCAACTTCCGGATCAAAGAAAGAAGCGGCATAATAATGTGAAACTGTTTCCACTTCACCTTCATCCAGCAGAAGTGCTGCTTTGATCAGAGCTTCACCGTAGCCTGTGGAACAGGACCACGCAATTTTTGCATCTTCCGGGAGTTTGCTGTAAATGTCCTGAATAGCTGTAATCGTTGTGCGGAGAGGACTTCCGTTATTATTGCTGTAAAATGAGTACAGAAGCTCACCATTCTCAGAGACGAGAGCAGCTTTTGTGGTGGTGGAACCTGCATCGATTCCGAGAAAACAGTTGCCGCGGTAAGTGGAAAGCTCCCCGGTCTGTACTTTATGTCGGTTCTGACGGTCAATAAATCTGTCATAATCTTCACGGGAAGCAAATAACGGTTCCATTCGGGCAACTTCGAATTCCATATGTATGTTTCCGGACAGCTTTTCACAGAGCGCGTCCAGCGTTGTGGATATCTCAGGTTTTGCGTTCAGTGCGGAACCGATGGCAGCGAAAAGATGAGAGTTTTCCGGGGTGATTGCATGCTCTTCATCCAGCTTCAGAGTACGGATAAACGATTCACGAAGCTCAGAGAGAAAATGCAGAGGACCTCCCAGAAACGTCACGTGGCCCCGGATCGGCTTTCCGCAGGCCAGTCCGCTGATGGTCTGATTGACAACGGCCTGAAAAATAGATGCGGAAAGATCTTCTTTTGTAGCTCCTTCATTGATCAGCGGCTGGATATCGGATTTTGCAAAGACACCGCAGCGTGCTGCAATAGAATACAGAGAAGAATAGTTTTTGGCGTATTCGTTCAGTCCCGTTGCATCAGTCTGCAGCAGTGATGCCATCTGATCGATAAATGAACCTGTTCCTCCGGCGCAGATACCGTTCATACGCTGTTCGACGTTTCCGCCTTCAAAATAAATGATTTTTGCGTCTTCTCCCCCCAGCTCGATTGCCACATCTGTCTGTGGAACGAAATGTTCCAGAGAAGTTGCGACAGCGATTACTTCCTGGACGAAGGGAACCTCAAGATGATTTGCAAGTGTCAGTCCGCCGGACCCGGTGATGACAGGAGATACTTCAAGATCTCCAAGACGTTTCATCGCTTCCTGAATCAGAGCGGAGAGTGTTTCCTGGATATTTGCATAATGACGTCTGTAATCAGAAAACAAAAGTTCCTGATCAGGTCCGAGAACGGCTACTTTTACAGTAGTGGAACCAATATCAATTCCCAGAGTATGCAATGAATTCTTTTTCATAACAATTGCAGACAAGGTCTGCGCCTCCTTATAATGGATATAATACCTTCAGTTACAATTTGGCACATCCGGCCAAAGTTCAGCTCACATTATACGACAAGTTTTTCAAAAGATCAAATGACTTGCAATCTTATTTATTTCCATATATACTTATATTCCTGAGGAAATTTGCTTAAAAAAGCATTTTTATTGAATAAATTGATATGAAAAGACTGATAATTCTGAGAAAGTTTCTTCTGTGTTTGGAATACGGAGAAATCTGATTTGGGAAAATCAGTCAGATGAATTTTTTAAATTAATTGTAAAAAAACAATAAATTCAGCGAAGGAGAATCAGATGTACAGAATTATCAAGCGAGACGGTCTTGCCAAACGGGCAGAATTCACCACAGTGCACGGAACCGTACAGACGCCGCTGTTCATGAATGTGGGAACGGCTGCTGCCATCAAGGGCGCAGTGGCAACGACGGATTTAAAAGAGATCGGGACACAGGTGGAACTGTCCAATACGTACCATCTTCATGTACGGCCCGGCGACCAGGTGGTAAAGAAGATGGGCGGACTTCATAAATTTATGAACTGGGATCGCCCGATTTTGACAGATTCCGGCGGATTCCAGGTGTTTTCACTGGCAAGCCTCAGAAAAATAAAAGAGGAAGGGGTATATTTTCAGTCTCATATTGATGGCAGAAAAATATTTATGGGACCGGAACAGAGTATGCAGATCCAGTCGAATCTGGCTTCTACTATTGCGATGGCATTTGATGAATGCCCTTCCAGTGTGGCGGATCGGGAATACGTACAGCATTCTGTGGACCGCACAACCCGCTGGCTGCAGAGGTGCAAAGATGAGATGAAGCGTCTTAACAGTCTGGAAGATACCATAAATCCACATCAGCTGCTGTTTGGAATCAACCAGGGGGCAGTTTATGATGATATTCGGATTGAACATGCAAAACGGATTGCGGAGATGGATCTGGACGGATACGCTGTTGGCGGTCTGGCTGTGGGGGAGACTCACGAAGAGATGTACCGTATTCTTGATTCGGTGGTTCCGTATCTGCCGACAGACAAGCCCACGTATCTGATGGGAGTGGGCACGCCTGTAAACATTCTGGAAGCGGTAGACCGCGGTGTGGATTTCTTCGACTGTGTTTATCCCAGCCGGAACGGAAGACACGGACATGTTTATACGAATGACGGAAAACTGAATCTGTTTAATGCAAAATATGAACTGGACGACCGTCCGATTGAAGAAGGGTGTGGCTGTCCGGCCTGCCGCAACTACAGCAGAGGTTATATACGTCATCTCCTTAAGGCAAAAGAAATGCTGGGAATGCGTCTCTGTGTACTTCACAATCTTTATTTTTACAACCACCTGATGGAGGAGATCCGTCTGGCTATTGAAGAGGGACGGTATAAACAGTTTAAAAAACAGAAAATTGACCGATATATGAACAATCAGGAAAAAAATGCTTGATTCACTTCCGATCATTGTGTATACTTTATCAAGTACTTCTGTATTTTCACGGACAGATGTGGAAAACAGATCGTGAACAGACGGTATGTCTGTAAAGAGTCATATTTGGCAGAGTAGAAGGAGGAACAGAAAATGCTGAATTTATTGTCAGAGAGTGCGTCATCCGGCGGCGGAATGGCCCTGATGCTTGTGTACATTGTAATCATTTTCGGTGCAATGTATTTTTTCGCAATCCGACCGCAGAAGAAAGAACAGAAGAGAATGAACGCTCTGATTGCTTCCGTTGAAGTTGGTGACACGATCGTA
>JAXEBU010000006.1:0-7727 GCA_034093895.1 Candidatus Choladocola sp.
GCTGTTTCTGGTAACCCTGGGTTTTGGCGGTGTTCTGGAAATCCTTCTTACGCTGTTCCATCTGCCGCTGATGGCCGGTGTTGTTTTTGCCGTGATTATTCTGCGGATGGCTGCATCATGGAACGCAAAGCAAAAAATGAAGCGGAACATTATTGTTCCGGTGAAGCTGCAGTGGGGAGAACGGACAGAGGAGTTTTCCGGTCTGATTGATACGGGAAATCATTTACGAGAACCGCTGACGGGAAGGCCTGTCAGTATTCTGGACGGGACCGCTGCAGAAAAACTGCTGGGACAGGACTGGGAACAGAGGAAAGGGTACTGTCTTATACCGTATCACAGTATCGGAGCAAAACAGGGATGGATGAAAGGAGTAACGGCAGACTGTATGTGGGTGAAGGTTCAGGGGAGAGATCTGATGTTTCAGAAACCGGTTCTTGCAGTCTGTGAAGGAGCGGTCAGTGCAGGGACAGAGTACCAGATTATTCTCCACCCGCTGCACGCAGCTGCTTCCTGAATTTTGCAATATTCCAGACGGCAGAAAGAGGAAAGGAGATTTTGACATGATTGTAAAAATTGCTGTACCGCAGCGTTTTCAGTTTAGAATGGCGGCCGGATTCGGAGATGTTCTGTTTCCGAAGCCGGGTGATACACATTATATCGGAGGAAGCGAGGTGCTGCCGCCTCCTCTGGAACCGGAACAGGAGCAGGAGCTGCTGGCCATGTTCGGAAAAGAAGGCGATGCGAAAGCGAAAAGCGTACTGATTGAACACAATCTGAGACTGGTTGTTTACATAGCGAAAAAATTTGATAATACGGGAGTCGGTGTGGAAGATCTCATATCGATCGGTACCATCGGGCTCATCAAAGCGATCAATACGTTCAATCCGGACAAAAAGATCAAGCTGGCCACGTATGCGTCACGCTGCATTGAAAATGAGATCCTCATGTATCTTCGACGGAACAGCAAAACAAAAATGGAAGTCTCCATCGATGAACCGCTGAATGTGGACTGGGATGGCAACGAACTGCTGCTGTCGGATATACTCGGTACCGACGAGGATGTGATTTACCGTGATATGGAGACGGAAGCGGAACATAAACAGCTGCTCCGGGCGATCCGGAAGCTGTCAAAACGGGAACAGACCATTGTTCAGCTCCGGTTCGGAATCGATACAAAGAACGGGGAGGAGAAGACACAGAAAGAGGTTGCTGATCTCCTTGGCATATCCCAGTCGTACATATCGAGACTGGAAAAAAGGATCATCAAAAGACTGCGCCGGGAGATCGTCCGGTTTGAATAAAGGGAGGAACGGACCTCCGGCTCATCCTTACAGATAAGGCGTTCCGGGAATCTCGGGATAACTCCCCATGGCGATCAGGAGCTCCAGTCCGATCTGCCGACCGGAAAGAACGGCTTCCCGGACAGCACTGGCATTTCCGGAAAAAGCTGTAATTACCTCATTGGAGTGGCTCGTTCCCTGGCTGGGTGTCATATACCGGACCAGATTTACTGATGCGGCCTTCATGGCCGTGTCAGCCATTACGAGACCGATGGCGGCAGGTGAGCCTGCCATAAAACCGAATGCGCTGCCGGGAACGGCACCGAAGGCTTTTGCCAGCACAGATCCTGCGCTGGCAGTGAAAGCAAATTCAAGATGACCGGCCTGACTGATATAAAGCTCGCCGGCGTACTTGTTCGTGAGTTCCAGAGAAAGTTCAACGGCGCGGCGCACATCGGACACGCTGTTTCCGCCGAGGACAACGTAATTGCCGTGACCGCCCCAGCCCTTCGTATCCCGGGGGAATTCAATGGAGAGAACTTCGGTACTGGTGGCCTTAACTGCATCGTCAATGGCAGTCAGCTGCCCTGCGGCACCTGTTCTGGAACTGAACAGACCAAGGGCATGATATCCGGTACCCACGTTCATCTGCTGCAGAAGCGTATCATCTGCTCCCGCAATCACAAGACCGATCGTATCCAGCACAGCTGTGCCGACAAATTCCGTTCTTTTACAGTTCATGCTGATTGTATGGACATCCATTCCGTTTTCCTTTCTGTTCCGGACTTTCACGTTTCTCCATTTTCCTGTTGACAGTATCAAAAACATAACATACGTTTGTTTCTTAAATAGTATCAGATTTTGCGTTCGTGTACAATCGTTTCGGAGAAAAAAACAGAAAAACGGAGGGTATCGGTATTGTAGGAACAAAAATTCAACGGTATAATTTATTATAAAATAACGTAACAAAATCAAAAAATCATCACTTGCAGAATATTCCTGTTTGTCTGTATAGTTATACTGTCAGAACAGCAGCCGGGAAACGTATTCTGCTGCGGAAGAATGAAACAGGGTAAAGTACAGTATGTTAAAAGTTTTTTTAGTGGAAGACGAAGTCGTCATCCGAAATGGAATTAAGAACAGTATACCGTGGGAAAAGGAAGGATTCCTGTTTGCAGGGGAGGCCAGCGACGGGGAACTGGCCTATCCTCTTATAAAGAAGGAAAAGCCGGATATTCTGATTACAGATATTAAAATGCCTTTTATGGACGGACTGGAGCTGAGCAGGCTGGTGAAAAAGGAGCTGCCCAATATCAAAATAATTATACTCAGCGGATACAATGAGTTTGATTATGCCAAGATGGCAATCAGCATCGGTGTGACCGATTATCTCCTTAAGCCAATCAGTTCTGCGAAACTGCTGGAGGCAGTAAAAAAAATCGGAAAAGTGATTGAACAGGAACAGGAGCAGGCAAAGCTGCTGGACCGTTACCAGAAAGAAATGGAAGAGAATACGCATCTGGAGAAACAGTGTCTCTGGAATCTTCTGGTATCAAAAAATCTTTCCACGGCAGAACTGCTGGAAAACGGGCAGCGTCTTGGTATGGATTTTACGGCTTCTGCCTATCGTGTGTTTCTGTTTAAGATTATGCAGAGCGGTGACGGAACCGGTTACTCTGAGGAAGTTATAGAAGTGTCGGACCGGATTACGGAAATGTCAGCGCAGTGGGAACAGGTGCTGACCTTTGACCGCGGCATGGAAGGATGGGCCTTTCTAATAAAAGGGCAGGATGAAGAAGAACTGACCGGTCATCTGAAAACGTACAGCAGGGCACTGCAGGAGGCAGTGCAGGAATACCCCGATATGGAGTATTTCGGCGGTATTGGAATAACGGTCAACCGACTCAGGGATGTGCATACTTCATACATTGAAGCAGCCAAAGCTTTTTCCGGCCGCTTTTTCTCAAAGCCAAATCAGATTCTCTGCCACACAGATATTATGAATCTGCATACACAGAACGATGAGAAGATTGATGTCACCAATATCCGCTCCAGGAAGTCTGAACAGGAGCTGGTGGAGAAATTCCTGAAGAATGGTACACTGGAAGAGGTGGATGGATTTCTGGATGAGTATTTTCTGAATATCGGAAATAAGAATTGCCAGTCGCTTCTGTTCCGTCAGTACGTTGTAATGAATCTTTATTTTGCAGCTTCTGATTTTCTGCAGAATCTCGGAATCAGCATGGATCGTCTGCCGGAAAACTGCAGGGATATTAATGCAATTGTGGAAGAAGCCGTTTCTGTGGATGCGATGAAAAACCATCTGTCCCGTCTTTTTACGGAGACGATCAATCTGAGAGACAGTCATTCCAGAAAGAAATACAGCGTTCTTCTGGAGGAAGCGCGTGCTTTTATCCAGGAGAATTATCAGCGTGAGGATATGTCATTGAATACGGTGGCGGCTCAGGTGAATATCAGCCCCAGTTATTTCAGTGCCATTTTCAGTGGGGAGACGGGGCAGACTTTTGTGGAATATCTGACCTCTGTCCGGCTGGAAAAGGCAAAGGAGCTGCTGATGTGTTCCAGTATGAGAACAGCAGAAATCGGGTACGAGGTTGGATACAAAGATTCTCACTATTTCAGCTATATATTTAAGAAAGTAGTGGGATGCAGCCCGAAAGATTACAAAAACCGCAGGAAAGAAGAAAAGTGATTAAAAACATATTTGAAAAAAGTTCATCGCTGACAAAACGTCTGCGCACGCTTCTGCTGGTCTGCTTTGTTCCGCTGACAGTGATGATTATTTACCTGATGGTGATGCTGAATCAGTTTTCGGAGCGGTACGATCAGATTGTAAGCAATATTACAAAGACCAACGAGTACAATATCAGCTTTAAAGAAGATCTCGATTATACAATGTACATTATTGTGGTGAATTCGGAACGTGCGGAAGAACTGGTGGATACAGAGCAGCCGCGCAAACTGATCGGCGGCGCCAGAACCGTTTTCCAGGAACTGTATGAGGAAGCCGGAGACAGGCAGGCGCGCAATCACCTGCAGAGAATCCTGAAAACGCTGAATTCGCTGGAAGACAGTGTGAAGGAGATCGAGAACGATGCCCGGACTACGGGAATGTATGACAAGAATATGGAGCGTCTGGAACTGAATGTCCGTATTCAGACAGAGCTGATCCAGGAGCAGATCCAGAATTATATCTATTATGAAGCCTCCAATCTGGAAGCGCTGCGGGAGGAAATCCGCTCTGATGTGGTGCGGGCAATTATTCTCAGCGTTATTCTGTTTCTCGTGATTCTGACCGGAGCGCTGCTGATCAGCCGTAATATCACAGCGAATATTACAGGCGGAATCCGGCAGCTGCGCAGTGTGACGAAAAAGGCAGGGAAGGGAGACTTTTCTGTCCGTGCCCGTCTGGAAGAGAGCGACGAGGAAATGCAGGAGCTGGGTGACGGATTTAACCAGATGGTGGAGAAGATCGGAAATCTTGTGGAAGGAATCCGCGTGGAGCAGCTGAATCTGCGCATGACGGAACAGAAGCTGCTGCAGGCTCAGATTAATCCTCATTTTCTTTATAATACGATGGATACGATCATCTGGCTGGCGGAGGATAATCAGAATGAACAGGTTATTATGATGGTAACGGCGCTCTCGGATTTTTTCCGGACAACGCTGAGCAGGGGAAAGGATTATATTACGGTGGAAGAAGAAGAGTCTCATATCCGCAGCTATCTGCAGATTCAGCAGTTCCGGTATCAGGATATTCTGGAATATGAGATTGATATTCCGCCGGAGCTGTACCGGTACCAGATTCTGAAGCTGACACTGCAGCCGCTGGTGGAGAATGCACTGTATCACGGAATTAAAAACAAACGCGGCAAAGGGCGGATCCTGGTGTCGGGAGAGGAAAAGGACGGAAAACTGATTTTCAGTGTGACAGATAACGGTATGGGAATGACGCCAGAGCGTCTGAAACAGATCCGGAAAGAGATGAATCAGGATATCCGGGGAACAGCAGAACCGGCCGGATTCGGCCTTTATAATGTGGCACAGAGGATACGATTGAATTACGGCACAGATTATGATATCTGGGTGGAAAGTGTTTACGGTGTGGGAACGGAATTTACCGTCACGATACCGGCCATAAAGAACAGTTGACACCTGCGAATCGTTCCGTGCTTTGCACTCCTGCAATTCTGCCTGATAATCGCATATTGTGGTTACTGATTTCTGACTCTGGTATCATAAAATAAATATACATTTTCCAAAAAAAACAGTACTTTTTTGGGGACGGGGAAAAACAGAATAAAAAAAAATACCGATTCCGAAAGGATATCCGTTTCAGAAAAAGAAAGGATCAGGTATCATACAGACATAGTCAATCAGGTGATTGATGGAGAACGAAAACAAAATAACAAAAAGAAAAACGGGAGGAATGGAACAATGAAAAAAAGAGTTATCGCGGTATTGGCATGCACAGCAGCAGTTGCTTCTATGACAATCGGAGCATCCGCAGAGGAAGGCCTGATCACAGTTGGTTATGCACAGGTTGGTCATGAATCTGACTGGCGTACAGCAAATACGCAGAACTATCAGGATGTTTTCTCAGAGGAAAACGGATATGATCTGGATCTGGTAGACTGTGACAATGACAATGCAGCACAGCTGGAAGCAGTTCGTACATTTATCCAGAAGGAAATGGATTACATCATTATCGCTCCGATCCAGTCCGCAGGATGGGACACCGTTCTTCAGGAAGCACAGGATGCAGGCATTCCTGTAATTATCGCTGACCGTGAGATCGAAGCAGACGCTTCCCTGTATGATGCATGGGTAGGAACGAATACAAAGAACGAAGGTATCACAGCAGGTAACTGGCTGGCTGAGTATCTGGACGGCGCAGAGGCAAATATTCTGGTAATCGAAGGTTCCGTTGGATCATCTGCAGCACTTGGACGTACAGAAGGATTTAACGAGGTTGCAGCAGAGCATGAAGAGTGGACAATTCTTGATTCTCAGTCAGGTGATTTCACACAGGACGGCGGCCAGGCAGTTATGGAATCCTTCATCAAATCTTATGAAGGTCAGTTCAACGTAGTTGTATGCCAGAATGATAATGAAGCATACGGCGCAATGGATGCAATGGATGCAGCCGGCATCACATACGGCGTTGACGGTGATGTGGTTCTCATTTCCTACGATGCAACCCATGACGGACTTCAGTACACACTGGATGGAAAGATCAACTGCAACGTTGAGTGTAACCCGATTCAGGCTGAAACAGTTAAGGGCGTAATCGAAAAGATGGAAGCCGGCGAAGAATACGAAGCAACTACTCTGGTAGAGGATCAGGCATTCGTAGCACCTGGTATTGAGAGTGAATATGCAACAACTATGACAGATGAAGTTTTAGCTGGACGTGCATACTAATCCGCTTGTTTATTCGATTTTCACATTCACGTGAATGAGCTGGAGGGAGACAATCCCCGAAACCGGGTTGTCTCCCTCTTTTTTTCGGGAGGAAAGAACAGACTGAACCGAAGGGAGGATTATTGGTGGAATCTGAGGTAGTATTAAAAATGCAGGGAATCTGCATGACATTCCCCGGCGTGAAAGCATTGGATCATGCAGGTTTAACATTAAAAAAAGGCGAAATCCGTGCGCTGATGGGAGAGAACGGTGCAGGAAAATCCACGATTATCAAATGCCTTACCGGTGTCAACAAATTTGAAGCCGGCGAAATATTCCTGGAAGGGAAACCGATTGTAAATAAGGACACGATGGATGCTCAGAGCAAGGGAATTGCCACGGTATACCAGGAAGTCAATCTGTGTCCGAATCTGTCCGTTGCCGAAAATCTTTACATAGGACGTGAACCGGTTACCAGATTCGGCACGGTTAACCGAAAAGAGATGAACAGAAGAGCTGCAGCGCTGATGAAAGAGCTGGAGCTTGAAGTTGATGTTACGAGAAATCTGGAAGATTATTCACTGGCGCTGCAGCAGATGGTTGCGATTGCCCGTGCTGTAGATATGGAAAGTAAAGTGCTGATTCTCGATGAGCCGACCTCTTCCCTGGATGACAGAGAAGTGGAAAAGCTGTTTACGATGATGAGAAAGCTGAAGGCAAAGGGCGTTGGCATAATTTTTGTTACCCACTTCCTGGAGCAGGTATATGCGGTATGCGACGGAATTACCGTGCTGCGTAACGGACAGCTGGTGGGAGAGTATGATATTGAGGATCTTCCCCGGGTGAAGCTGGTTGCAGCGATGATGGGTAAGGATTTTGATGATCTTGCTTCCATCAAGAAAGAGGGCGGCGGAAACAGGAGAAATGAACCTCTCGTCATTGAAGCAAAGGGACTGAGCCATGCAGGAACGATCAAGCCCTTTGATCTTGACATTCACAAAGGAGAGGTCATTGGACTGACAG
>JAXEBU010000007.1:0-6050 GCA_034093895.1 Candidatus Choladocola sp.
AATCCTCCTCTTCTGCCGATACTGCTGCACCTGATGCCAGAGATGCTGTCATGGAAAGAACCAGTGCTCCGCTTATCATTTTTTTCTTCATAATCATTCTCCTCCTTCTGATTCTGAACTCAGTTCCGGACAAAAGAAAAGGCGCCTGATAATTGACTTATCAAACGCCTTTGTTCGTCCATGGGGTGAATATAAACCAAACTATTGTTTCTGTCAACAGATTTTTTTTAAGAATTTTCGTTTTTTACTCCGGTTTTCACGAATATATACTGATTTATAATAATTCGCATTTTCTTTTTTCAGTAATTATTTTGAAATATTTTCGGTATATATTTTATAAATCCAAAATAATTTTTATAAAATTTTCATTTTCAAAAATATTTTTTTACTTTTAAGAAGTAATTGACATTTCTTTTTGATGGCTATAAAATCAGGGCAAACAGACGGCAAAGAGGTCGCAATCTTTGCTGTCTGTTTTTTTATTACATTTTACATATTCTCAGGAGGCTGCTTATGAAAACACTTGGGTACTACAATGGAAAATTTGGTGAACTGGATGAAATGAGCATTCCTATGAATGACCGTGTCTGCTGGTTCGGAGACGGCGTCTACGATGCAGGTCCGTGCCGGAACTATCACATCTTCGCAATTGATGAACATATCGACCGCTTTTTCAACAGCGCGGGACTTCTGAAAATTCAGATGCCTGTGACGAAACAGGAACTGAAGGATCTGCTTCAGGAAATGGTACTGAAAATGGATACAGGCAATCTTTTCGTGTATTATCAGGTAACGCGCGGTACCGGAATCAGAAATCATGTATTTACAGAAGGCCCGGGAAATCTCTGGATCAGCCTGACTCCTGCTGAAATCTCAGACGGCCTGACACCGATCCGCCTGATCACAACAGAAGATACGCGTTTCTTCCACTGCAATATTAAGACACTGAATCTGATCCCTTCCGTTATGGCATCGCAGAAAGCCGCGGAGGCCGGCTGTCAGGAATCCGTTTTCTACCGTCCCGGCGGAAGAGTCACGGAATGTGCACACAGCAACGTACATATTATTCAGGACGGCATGCTGCGCACTGCTCCCACAGACAATCTGATTCTTCCCGGAATTGCACGTGCCCATCTGATCCGTATGTGCAAAAAGCTGGAAATTCCGGTCAATGAGACAGCTTTCACTCTCGATGATCTTTTCAATGCGGAAGAAGTCATTGTGACCAGCTCCAGCAACCTCTGCCTCCATGCGAACATGATTGACGGAAAACCGGTGGGCGGAAAGCAGCCTGAGCTTCTGGAGCAGATAAGAAAAGCGCTGCTGGAAGAGTTTTATACGGCCACCTGCTGATCAGTGATCAGAAATATTTTACAGAATAAATCCAATCATACCAGAAAGGGCGGATACTTATGGAATCTCTGAGACTGATGAACGCAGGCGAGAGTGCTCTCGTCGCCGAATTCGGCAATACCATTGATCCGGAAATCAACAGCAAAGTGCACGCTCTGGCGGGAAGGCTTACGCAGGAATCCATACCGGGGATCAGGGAACTGGTTCCCACCTTCCGATCCCTGCTGATTTATTACGACCCCGCAGTACTTCCCTGTGAGAATCTGAAAACGATAATAAAGAATCTGGCAGGAGATTCAGAGAACCGGTCAGAAACAGCGAAACGGATTCTTCATATCCCCTGCTGCTACGGTTCCCATTTCGGACCGGATCTGGACGACATGGAACGGTATACCGGACTGACCCGTGATGAAATCATCTCGATTCACAGCGGCACGGACTACAAAATCTATATGCTCGGATTCCTGCCCGGTTTTGTATATCTGGGTGGTCTTGACAGCAGGCTGGAAACGCCGCGGCTGTCCACCCCCAGAGAAAAAATCCCCAAAGGCTCTGTCGGTATCGGCGGCAGCCAGACGGGCGTATATCCCCTTGATTCCCCCGGCGGATGGCGTCTGATCGGCAGTACACCTGTAGATTTTTACCGTGCGGACCGGGAAGAGCCGATCCTCTGCAAAGCCGGAGAGTACATTCATTTTGACCCGATCACCTCATGCGATTACTACGACATCCGTCAGATGATCCGGAAAGGAACCTACAGACTGAAAACAGAAACAAAAGAAAGGATGTGATCCCCATGGCAATCCGTGTTTTATTCCCCGGTGCCCTTACTACGGTACAGGATCCGGGCCGCTTCGGATATCAGCAGGCCGGAATTCCCTGTTCCGGAGTCATGGATCAGCGTTCCTTCTCCATTGCCAATGGGCTTACAGGAAACCTGCCCGGTGCAGCTGTGCTTGAACATACAATACTCGGCGGCCAGTACCTGTTTACGCAGGATGCAGTCATCGCCCTGACCGGTGCCGACATGGATCCCCGCATCGACGGATCTCCCTGTCCCATGTACCGGCCTGTACAGATCTCATCCGGTTCTGTTCTTTCTCTCGGGACTGCCCGGAAGGGATGCCGGACGTATCTGGCGGTGACCGGCGGAATCGACGTTCCCGAGGTTCTGGGAAGCCGTTCCACAAATATCAAATGCGGGATCGGAGGATATGAAGGCCGTGCGCTTCTGGCCGGTGATCTTCTTCCCGTCGGAGACAGCCGCGTGACCTACGACGAAATCCGCAGCCGTACGTCTGCAGAGATACCGTACGCTTCCGACATCCGTATCCGTGTCATTGAAGGACCGCAGAATGATTATTTTACAGAAAACGGGCTGTTTACTTTTTATTCCGGTACCTACACCGTCACCGGACAGAGCGACAGAATGGGATGCAGACTGAGCGGTCCTTCCATTGAAAGCATCCATGGTACTGACATTATCTCCGACGGAATCGTATTCGGTTCCATTCAGATCACGCCTGCCGGAGAGCCCATTGTACTGATGGCAGACCGGCAGACCACCGGTGGATACGCAAAAATTGCGACTGTCTGTACCGCCGATCTTCCGCTTCTGGCGCAGGCACGACCGGGCGACACAGTACATTTTGAAAAAATCACCGTGTCTGCCGCTGTAAAGCTTATGCAGGAAACATCTGCAGTACATTATTTGAAAGGAGTCATCTGAGATGGACTATACAAATATGAAGCCAAAAGAAGTGCGCAAACTGATCCGCGACGGAATCATTACGGGACCGACAGCAGGAATGTGTGCCGGCTATGCACAGGCAAACCTCGTAATTCTCCCGAAGGAACTTGCCTGGGATTTTCTTCTCTTTACACAGAGAAATCCAAAATCCTGTCCGCTCCTTGAGGTAACAGATGTGGGAAGCCCGCTGCTTCATACGATTGCAGACGGTGGTGATATCGCCCGGGAAATCCCGCGTTACCGCATTTACAGGGACGGCGTCCTCCGGGAAGAATGTACGGATATTTCTTCCATCTGGCAGGACGATTTTGTCAGCTTCCTCATCGGCTGCAGTTTTTCTTTTGAGGCTGCGCTATTGGAAGCCGGTATTCCGGTCCGACATATTGAGGAGAACCGCAACGTTCCCATGTACAAAACGAATATTCCGTGTACACCGGCAGGTGTGTTCCACGGCAGCATGGTAGTAAGCATGCGCCCCATTCCGTATGAACTCGTTCCGAAAGCAGTTCTCATCACCGGCGAAATGCCGCGGGTACACGGTGCTCCTGTCCATATCGGAACTCCGGAAGCTATCGGCATCTCAGATATCAGCACACCGGACTTCGGAGACATGGTCACTATTCGCCCGGGAGAGGTTCCCGTCTTCTGGCCCTGCGGCGTAACGCCTCAGAACGTTGTGATGGAATCGAAACCGTCCCTTGCCATAACCCATGCACCGGGGCACATGTTCCTGACCGACGTGCGCAACACGGAACTGAAATACTGAGAGAAAGGGAGAAAAATTATGCATTCTGTAGATTTGAACTGTGACCTGGGGGAAAGCTTCGGTAACTACGTGTGCGGCATGGATGATGAAATCATCCCCTACATTACTTCCGCAAATGTGGCATGCGGTTTTCACGCTTCCGATCCCATGGTCATGCAGAAAACAGTGCAAACCGCAAAAGAAAACAATGTCTGCGTCGGAGCCCACCCCGGTTTTCACGATCTGGTCGGTTTCGGCCGGAGAAATATGACGCTGCCTCCGGCAGAAATCACTGCTATGACGGAATACCAGATCGGGGCTTTAAACGCTTTCTGTACAGCTGCTCAGATGAAACTGCAGCATGTGAAGCCCCACGGTGCCCTGTATAATATGGCCGTGAAAGACCGGGGCATTGCTGATGCCATCTGCAAAGGCATTGCTCTCGTAAATCCCGACCTGATCCTTCTGGCCCCGGCCCACAGCCGGCTGATTGAAGCAGCCGGAATGTACGGGCTGCGGACTGCACGGGAAGTATTTGCCGACCGTGCCTATGAAGAAGACGGTACTCTGGTTCCGCGGAACCGACCGGGTGCTGTCATCACGGATGAGGCGGAAGCCATATCGCGCGTGATCCGGATGATCAGGACAGGAACCGTCGTTTCTATTACCGGAAAAGTCATTGAAGCAGAGGCGGATTCCATCTGCGTTCACGGGGACAGTCCTGCTGCTCTCGCTTTTGTACGCAGTATTCATGCTGCTCTGCTTTCCGAGGGAATTCAGACAGAACCAATGCACAAAATTATTGCCTGAAAGGCGGAGGAACTTATGAGCAAAACGGCAACTCAATTATCACCCACGGCAGAGCATTCTGCCATTGAAGATATCGTTCTTCGCTATTCCAGCCGCGGAATGACACTGCTGAAAAAATATCTTGAATCCGACTACTGCCATCAGGCTGCCCGGAAGCTTCTGGAATGCCGGCGGGGGACTGTGCTTCTGACCACCGGATTTTTCGTATCCGGTGTCGCCGAGACAGACGGGCCTCCGGGAACGGTATGTGTGTCATCCGTTCTGCAGAAGCTCGGCTTTCATCCCGTCATAGTAACAGACCGTATCTGCAAAGGTCTGTTCGAAACGGAACAGATTACTGTGGAATACGTCGATTTTAACGCAGGCCCCGACATTTACGAGGAACTGCTGGTCCGGTATGATCCGGTTGCCCTGATTTCCATTGAGCGCTGCGGACACAATATGCAGAACGACTATGCAAATATGCGCGGAATCAGTATCGCAGAGCAGACAGCACGGATTGATCTGATGTTTGAGCAGGCTTTCAGAAAACACATTTTTACGATCGGAATCGGAGACGGCGGAAATGAAATCGGCATGGGCAATTTAAAAGAGGTAATTGCTGAAAAAATGGACCTGAATCCATGCGCCGTTCCCGTGGATGAACTGATTGTGGCAACCACCTCAAACTGGGGTGCATACGCCCTTGCCGCCTGTCTCGATATTCTGGCACAGCGACACGTTTTCCCCTCCTATCAGGAAATTGCAGGCTATCTGAACAGAATCGTCGCTCTTGGGTGCGTGGACGGCGTAACGAAAAAAGCTGAGCCCAGCGTGGATGGATTTGCTCCACGGATCGAACAGGAAATCATCGACGCGCTGACGGAAGTGATACAGAAAAATGAGAATACAGAAAAGAAAGGAGATGCATGAACATGGATCTGATTGACCACAAAATATTAACAGCGCTGAAACAGAACGCAAGGCAGAAAGCATCCGAAATCAGCCGGGAAGTCCATCTTTCCGTCTCTTCTGTCATTGACCGCATCCGGAAACTGGAATCATCCGGAATCATCAAAGCGTACACCATTATTACGGACGAAGCCAGCGTAGGAAATGATCTGACTGCTCTTATGGAAATCAGTCTGGAGCATCCTCGCTATACAGAAGCTTTCGTTCAGTATGTTAAGGCCAGTCCTTACATCGTCTCCTGTTACTATCTGACCGGAGAATTCGATTATATGCTGAAGATCTGCTGCCATTCCTCGAAGGATCTGGAAGCCATTCACCGCGGAATCAAACAGCAGGAAGGTATCCGCATGACGAAAACCCATTACGTCCTGCGCACGGAAAAGAATATCTACTCATCACTCCCTGATCTGGAAGAGAATCCGGAAAACTGAAAACAGAGGC
>JAXEBU010000008.1:0-10615 GCA_034093895.1 Candidatus Choladocola sp.
TTGATTTCTTCCAGCGCTTCCCGGTACTGCTGATTCTGTGTCCTCAATTCCTTTTCCAACTCATCCGTTCTTGTTTCCATGAAAAAATCCAGAAGACGGTCTGTTGCTCCTTCTTCTGGATTCAGGATTTCTTTCTTTAATTTTGCAAGCATACTTCCGTAGGAAAACATCATGGACTGCCCCATGTAGAAATGGTATTCTCTTTCAACCAGTTCTGCGCCGCTTTCCAACTGGAAATATGTGTGTAATATCTCATGTTCTTCTGCCGTCAGCGCAACCGCATCTTCTGTCTCAAACAGAGCCAGCACATTCGGATACCGCTCCATCAATTCTTTCATTTTCTGTTTCGTGTTCTGGTATTCTGCGTGATGTTCCCTTAAATATTCACATACCTTCTGGTCTACCTTTTCGTCAAGTGTGTATTCCATCCAATATGAATCCTGTTTATTTGCCATAATATCAATCCCCTTTTCTGCCTGATGGCCTTTGTCAGCTTAGAACTATATCACTTTTGGGGAAAATAGCAATTCATCAGATGTACTGAAAAAGAGGGGAAGAGACTGGTAGATTTACGCATCAAAAACTGCACCGAATCAAACAACTCACGTATATATGCAACAATACCCAAATGAATCTCTCAATCATTTGATGTATTCCTTTGTTTGTATGAATATCAATTCTTCCTTTTTCCAAAAGCTGACAATGTCATATTTATCGCTTTGCCTCCAAACAAATGTATTTGGAGTTGATAATCATAAACGTCAACATACTCAATGAGTATTGCTATCTCCTCCATGTCAACCGTTACAGTTTCGCGGCTTGGAAATTGTCTCAACAATTCAATAATTTTCTTCTTACGAGATTCATCATCCACAAATCTCAGTAAAGTCTCCCGGACACAACGCTTAACCCCCGGATGCTTTTTTAGTATCTCAGCACAAACAGCACTCCAGAGCATTGGAATGTCTCTTTCATGGAAATGTACGTTCCGGCAGCATACTCCTTTCTTGAATCGGTTTCGGCATTGCC
The DNA here is from genome assembly GCA_034093895.1 of Candidatus Choladocola sp. Lineage (GTDB taxonomy): Bacteria > Bacillota > Clostridia > Lachnospirales > Lachnospiraceae > Choladousia. The sequence goes on from JAXEBU010000008.1 coordinate 1,030, forward strand.
AAATCACATGAGCATACTTATCATTGGAATGTATCGGTTTTGGTCCATAGCTTGCTCCACATTTACCACAAATCAGTTTATTACTCATAAGATTGCATCCGCTTTTCCGAATGTTAAGTCGACTTTCAATATCAAGTAATTCTTGAACATAATCAAACAGTTCTGGGGGGATAATCGGTTTATGCCCACCAGTCACATAATACTGTGGCAATTGACCACGATTTTTTATTCGCTTCTTTGTAAGAAAGTCTCCTATAAACTGCTTCTGCGAAAGTGCATCTCCCTTATACTTTTCATTATGCAAAATAGACATCACCGTACTTTCATGCCAGCACGTACCATTCATTGGAGCCGGAATGCCGTTCTCTTCCAGAAGCCTTGCTATTTTTGTTGAACTGTATCCTTGGATCGTATACTTGAAAATACGCCTCACTATAGCCGCTCCGTCATTCTCGATTTCAAATCCTGGGCCATAGCCCATAAAACTCGTATAGGCAACCCAGTATTTACCGGACTCCATTCTTCTTCGAATGCCCCAGGCTGTGTTTTCCGAGAGAGACCTTGCTTCTTCCTGTGCAAATCCTGCCATGAGCGTAAGAACAAATTCACCCTTGGAATCCAAAGACCAGATATTCTCTTTCTCAAAAAACACCCCAACATTGATGCTTTTGAGCCTGCGGATTATTTCAATTGTATCCACGGTATTCCGTGCGAATCTGGAAATGGACTTTGTAATAATCATGTCGATTTTTCCTTGTTCGCAATCGCTAATCATTCTTTGAAAGGCTTCTCGATGAGCATAGGATGTCCCGGTGATACCTTCGTCATAATAAACCCCAGCGTAAATCCATTCGCTCTTTCCTTTGATGAGAGTCTCATAATGGCTTCTCTGCGCAGAAAGGCTATCAAGTTGATCCTCATCATGCGTTGAGACGCGAGCGTAGGCAGCCACACGCTTTTTAGTAATCTGTGGAAGCATTCCTTTTGGCTTTTCAATCTTTCTTATCTCCATTGTTTTCAAAGCAGCTTGTAGACGGATTGAATCGCAGCAAAAAATCGGAGCAAGCCTTTTCATACTCCTCAGTGGAAATCAATCCCTGTTGAAGCAGATTAAACGCCACCCATTTTGCCAAACGATACTCAATCTCTGAATTGATCTGTTTTTCAGTCAAGCTGATACCTCCTTCTTTTTGTAGGTGGTATTAAAACTCTGAAGACTGCCAAAGTCAACTTCTATCTTGTAACGATAAAAAATGTAACGATAGCCCTCTGCTATCGTTAAAAGGGTATGCAAATATTACACATCATCTCTCATTGCCCCGGAGAGCTTCAGATGTATAAAGCAAAATAATCTACTTCCAAATGCCTAAAAAGGCCTATTTCAGCCATCTATACCGCTACGAGAATGTCTGATTGTATTAAACAGCGTGGGACTTTGTTTCGTGATGCCACCAGCATAAAATCAGCAGGAAACTCACAGCATCCGCTGTTTCTGGAAATTCTCACCACCCCTTCTTCCATCGGCTGTCTGAGAATTTCCAGCGTTTCCCTCTGAAATTCCGGAAGCTCATCAAGATACAGAACACCCCTGTGGGCCAGGCTGATCTCTCCCGGTTTCGGTATCGCTCCTCCGCCACACAGTGCAATTGCAGAAATTGTGTGATGCGGCATCCGAAAAGGACGCTCTGTCACAATCCCTTTCTCCGGAAGGATACCTGCAACACTGTGAATCTGAGATATTTCCAGAGATTCCTCCAGATCCATTGGAGGAAGAATATACGGAATTCTCCTGGCAATCATAGTCTTGCCGGAACCGGGAGGACCGGTAATCAGGAGATTGTGCATCCCGGCAGCAGCAATTTCAGCGGCACGCTTTACCATCCGCTGGCCTTTAATATCGGCAAAATCGGGAATCTCTCCCCTGCCTGTACCTGGTTGCTTTTCTTCTATATTAAAAGTGGCTTTTTTCAGTTTTTTTGTTGAAACAAGGTGATTCACTACATCACAAAGGCATTCTGCTCCATAAACATCAATTCCCTGAATCACACTGCCTTCCGGTGCATTCATTTTCGGAATGATACATGATGTACATCCTGCTTTCTTTGCCTCCATCACCATTCCCAGCACACCGTGAATAGCGTGAATACTTCCGTCCAGGCCAAGCTCACCTGCAAAAAAAATCTGTCTGAGAAGATCAGCGGCAATATATCCGTAGGAAGCCAGAACCGAAATCGCAATGGGCAGATCAAACCCGGAACCGGATTTTCTGATATCCCCCGGAGACAGATTCACCGTAATCCTCTTCGGCATCATCCTGTAACCTGAATTTCTCAGCGCCGTCCTCACACGATCCTGTGCCTCACGGACTTCTGAAGCAAGATAACCCACCATGGAAAAGCAGGGAAGCCCGTCACTGACATCCGTCTCCACGGAAACAATTCTACTGTCTATTCCATTGATGGCTGCAGAAATCACTGAACTGAACAAACAAAGACTCCTTTCGTATATTAAAACATTTCATATATTTTGTTGCATTTATAATATCATATGTGTTTTTCATATGCAATGCTTTTTCTGAATATTTTTCGTCTCACATGGCATAATACGATCATATGAGAACCGCAAAACATGGGCAAGCAGCTACTTTTCGCAGAAAAGTAAGCGGATTGTATTGAAAAACAGCAACAGAAAGGAAATCAGCCATGAACGACAACAGAAATAAAGAAATGAATGCAGCAAAAAAAGCAGGAAATAAAGAAGAAAAATGTTTCGCTCTCCCCGATCCCTGCTTTTCCAAAAGTATCTGCTCTTCTTCCGACTGTACAGGACTGATTCCGGCTCTTCCATCTTCGGAAGAGGAACTGGAATCATACGAATCCATGTATCAGTTTTGTATGAACGAGGCAGATCTCAATCCATCAGACGCCATCCGTTTTCCCTGAGCCAGATACGTCTCTCCCGATAATCCGGAAGTATTTTTTCCACTTCCGCCCAGAACTGCGGCGAATGATTCATGAATTTCCGATGGCACAGTTCATGGACAACAACGTAGTCCTGAATCTCCTCCGGTGCCATCATCAGCCTGAAATTAAAATTCAGGTTTCCGCGGCTGCTGCAGCTTCCCCATCTGGTTTTCTGATCGCGCACTGTGATTTTTCCGTAGGCAACTCCTGCGATCTGTGCAAACCGCGCTGTCTTTACTGAAAAAACGTATTCCGCCAGTTCCCTCATCCGTTTTTTCTCTGCTTCTGATATCACCGGATGCTGCTGTTTTTCCTGCGTCCGGGTCAGCACCCTGCTGCGATGCTCCGTGATCCAGCTGCTTTTTCTGCACAGAAAGCTGTTGATCTGCTTCTCTGATACGCGATACGGGGCACGTACAACAATACTTCCATCCGCTCTGATCTCCAGCCCCAGACTTTTCCGGCTGCTGCGGATTACTGTACAGGGGATCGGATGTCCTCCGATATCTGCTGAAATTTCTTTTTCTTCCGTTTTGTTCATATTCTGCAGCTCCTTTTTTCATACGGCTATCTGGTCTGATTGTATAGCAGAATTCTGTAAAATACAACGAAAAAGCAGGAGCTCCTGCACTTATTCTGCAACAACCCCTGCGATCCCGTCACAATGCATTCTGTATTTATGCTTTCTGAATCACCGCTTTCACTCTGTTCATCACAAACTGCTTTGCCTCTTCCTTTGTCAGATCCAGTGACACTGCCAGTTCTCCATACAGGTTTTCCTCTGCAATTTTAAAATATTTGTTATCTGCCACTGTAATCTTTTTTCCGGCTTCCATTCTGGAACGGCCCCGGTTATAAATCGTTTTGATAATCCTGACAAGTTCCCTGTTATCACACCCGCGGATCGCTTCCTTATATGCATATTCGCGGCTCTTCTCATCTTTTATCCAGAGTTCCTCAATCTCCGGGATCTCATCGATCAGCGCAAGCGCCTCTTCTCTTGTCATTACCGGCCGCATTACAATTCCTGTTGCGTCAACCGGTGTATATACGGTGCTGCCCTCCATGTAACACGGTGACAGCGTATAATATAAGCGCCCCTTTGTTCCGGAAAAGTCAACGGTACCAATATTCTTTATCCTGCAGACACCTCTCGTTCCGTAGATAATACAATCTCCTGTCTGAAACATCTTCCACCATCCTTTGAGTCATCCAACAATTTCATATCAGTTATTTTATCATTCTGATTTTCTTTTCGTAAGGATTTTTTCAAAGGAGAAACCCATTTTCATCAGTTTTCCCAAGATGCTGCAATACGTTTTTTGTACACTTTGTACAGAGTCCGGCTGTTCCTTTCCCGAATATTCTGAACAGATTACAGCGTAACTCCGTTTTTCGGACAGATATCGTTCAGACAACAGCGGTCGCAGTAAGGCTTTGTTCTCGCTGTACAGACTTCACGGCCATGATACACAAGACGATGGCAGAAATCGCTTCCCTCTTCCGGCGGAATGATTTTCCACAATGCCATCTCCACCTTCTTCGGTTCACGGATTCCATCTACCAGTCCCATTCTGTTTGTCAGACGAATGCAGTGTGTATCGGTAACAATAGCCGGTTTTCCAAACACGTCTCCCATAATCAGATTGGCACTCTTTCGCCCCACTCCCGGAAGTTTCAGAAGTGCTTCAAAATCATCGGGAACCTTTCCGTCATACTGCTCCCTGAGAATACGCATACAGCCGCTGATATCCCGCGCCTTACTCTTTCCGAGGCCGCAGGGACGTACAATTTCTTCGATTTCTTCCGGAGAAGCTGATGCCAGCGCATCCACATCAGGATACTTTTCATACAGCTTTTCCACCACAACATTCACTCTGGCATCGGTACACTGGGCGGCCAGGCGCACGCTGACCAGAAGCTTCCATGCCTGGTCATAATCCAGTGTACAGCCGGCATCCGGATACTCTTTTTTCAGTCTTTCTATTATTTCAAGGGCAAGTTCTTCTTTCGTCATACAAATTCCATCCTCTCCGCCAAAAGCGGTATGTATTTCCTGATCCCGCTTATACGACCAGCAAAAGCAGTGTTCCCGCAACGATCATTCCAAGTCCGGTCAAAGATTTTACGCTCAGTTTTTCACCGAATACCACCCGTGCAAATACAACCGTTACCACAATACTGAGCTTGTCAATGGGTACTACAACACTGGCCGGTCCCATCTGCAGCGCCCTGTAATAGCAGAGCCAGGAGCCGCCTGTGGCACAGCCGGAAAGCACAATAAACAGCCAGCTTTTACGGCCGACTTGCTTTACTTCTTTCTGTTTTCCCGTAATCAGAACAACAATCCAGGCCATCACCAGAACGACAATGGTACGGATCGCCGTGCCGAGATTGGAATCGATTCCTTCTATACCGACTTTTCCCAGGATGGAAGTCAGGCTGGCAAAAACGGCTGAACCGCATGCAAAGAGCAGCCAGCCGCGTTTTGATCCGGTACTGTGATCCGTCTTTTTTTTCTGTATCATCAGATACGTTCCCGCTCCGATCAGCACAATGCAGACACCCTTCCACAGTGTCAGTGTTTCTCCGAGAAAGAGCGCTGCCAGTAACATGGTAAGTACTGTACTTGACTTGTCAATCGGCGTAACACGGTTCACATCCCCCAGCTGCAGTGCCCGGAAGTAGCAGAGCCAGGAAGCACCGGTGGCAAGTCCCGACAGCACGAGAAAAACGAGCGTTCTCGTGCTGATCTGGCCGATACCTTCATAGCTTCCTGTTATCAGAACCATAATCCATGAAAAAACGAGGACTACCATAGTCCGCAATGCGGTAACCACATTGGAGTCCGTATCTTTAATCCCACATTTCGCAAGGATCGCTGTCAGTCCGGCAAACAGTGCCGAACCAAACGCAAATAAAACCCACATGCTTTATTCCTTTCCGTTAAAACAGTACGTACACAGTTTACACGGAGAAATACCGATGGACTTCTCCATATCATCCAGCCGATGGTAACGGAGTGAAGTGAAATTCTGAAGTTTCCGGATTGTCTCCAGCATGTCAGCGTAACGGCTGCTGCAGGGATCCGCATATTCATCAAGAACCTCCTGAGACACATCTCCTTCTTTTTCCCGGATAATTCTCCTCGTAATCAGATCCATCTCCGACTTTGACCGGGAGAAGTTCAGGTATCTGCATCCGTACAGAAGGGGCGGACATGCAGGACGGACATGGACCTCCTTTGCACCGCTCTGGTACAGGAACTCCGTTGTCTCCCGCAGCTGCGTTCCGCGAACGATAGAATCATCGATCAGAAGCAGCTTCTTATTCTGAATCAGAGCTTTTACCGGAATCAGCTTCATCCGGGCAATCAGATTTCTCTGGCTCTGGTGGGTCGGCATAAAGGATCGCGGCCACGTGGGCGTATATTTGATAAACGGTCTGGCATACGGAATTCCCGACTCGTTGGAATATCCGATGGCATGAGCCACGCCCGAATCCGGCACACCTGCAACCACATCCGGTTCTATGGTGCCCTGGTCTCTCCGTGCCAGCATGCTGCCGCACTTATAACGCATCTGTTCCACATTTACTCCCTCATAGGAAGAAGTCGGATATCCGTAATAAACCCAGAGGAAAGAACAGATTCGCATTTCCGTGCGCGGTTCGGCAAGTGTCTTTACACAATCCGGTGTAATAAACACAATTTCCGCCGGGCCAAGCTCTCTGTAATCTGAAAAGCCCAGATTAATATACGCAAAGCTCTCAAAAGATACACAGAAAGCATCGTCTTTATGTCCGATCACAAGAGGTGTCCTTCCGTACCGGTCTCTGGCCGCATACAGACCGTCCTTTGTCATCAGAAGGATCGTCATGGAACCGTCCACGATCTCCTGAACAAACTGAATCCCTTCCACAATGCTGTCCTTTTTGCAGATCAGAGAAGCTACAAGCTCCGTCGCATTTACCTGCCCGCCGCTCATCTCCTGAAAATGTGTATTCCCGTTTTCATAGACGTGGCCCAGCAGTTCATCCATATTGTTGATTTTTCCGACTGTTGTAATAGCAAAGCTGCCAAGATGAGACTGAATCAGCAGAGGCTGCGGTTCATAGTCCGAAATACATCCGATTCCCAGATTTCCTTCCATCTCCTCAACATCGCGTTCAAACTTTGTACGGAAGGGAGAATTTTCAATATTATGAATCGCTCTCTGAAATCCCTGCTCTCCATACATTGCCATTCCTCCTCTTCTCGTTCCGAGATGAGAATGATAATCGATTCCATAAAACAATTCCAGTGTACAATTATTTTTTGAAGCAACTCCAAAAAAACCACCCATGTGAGTACTCTCCTTTTCTGTTCCCTGATATTCCAGATTTTTCTCTATTACTTTAACATGAATAACGGAACAGGTAAAGAAGTTCTTCTGTTATTTTTATCCGACTGTGCTATACTGATTCCATGATGTTGCGGGTCGAAGATGGCCTGCGAATTGTTCCGCGCTTCACAGGAAGAAAGGAGGAAGGACGTGTCACGTCCGATAAATATGCATCAATTCAGTGAAAAAATACATCTTGCCCTGGAGCCTCCCACAGAAGAACACCCCACAGGCGACAGGGAACGAATTCTCCATGCGCTGGAAGACCGTGGCTATACCCCCGTCTCCATGACACTCTCCGCACTCAGAGAGCTGTACCCACTCTGCCGAAACTGTGATTTTGATATTACGGTCACCATTGTTAAAAAAGACGCAGAATATCTTGTTACAAAAACAGAAAACGGCAACACGACTGACCGTCATTACGGCCTTGCCGTTGACCTTGGTTCCACCACCGTTGTCATGCAGCTGGTGGATATGAATCACGGTACTGTGCTGGCAGAAGCGCGTGAAATGAACGGGCAGATTGCTTTCGGTGATGACATTCTGACACGGATTATCTATGCAAAAGACTGTCCCGACCGGCTTCAGGAAATCAGCCGCTCCACCAGGGATACGTTTGAACTGCTGTATCGGCAGCTGGAAAAGCAGAGCCGCATTTCTGTAAACGACTGTGCTGCCATGATTGTATCCGGCAATACCACCATGATACATTTTCTGCTCGGTCTCGATCCCTGGACTGTTTTCTCTTCTCCGTATGCGCCTGTAGCCTGTGATCCGGGATACTTTACCGGCAGTGAGCTGTGTCTGTCGTTTCAGGGAATCGTGTATATTGTCCCGGCCATCGCCAACTATCTGGGAGGGGATATCACCAGCGGCCTTCTGACCACAGACTTTTACAGAAAAGACGGAATTTCCGTTTTCTTTGATATCGGTACTAACGGAGAGCTGGTACTTGGAAACAGCAGTTTTCTTCTTGCCGGAGCAGGTGCCGCAGGGCCTGCTCTTGAGGGTGGAATCAGCAAATACGGAATGCGTGCTTCCGACGGAGCCATCGACACGGTAACGATTGATGGTCCGGAATTGTCCTTCACAACAATCGGCAGCTGTCTTCCCGTCGGAATCTGCGGATCGGGAATCGTCGATCTGATGGCCGGTATGTATCTGAACGGATGGATCAGCGGATCCGGAAAGCTGAATCCGGAAGCGTCCCCCCGCATTGTCTGGCTCGCAGAGGAGGAAACGTACGCTGCCGCCTATGCTCTCCCGGAAGAGACTGCTGACGGAAAAATGCTGTGTTTTACCCAGACTGATATCTCACAGTATCTTGATACGAAGGCTGCTGCCCATACTATGGTAGACTGCCTGCTGGAATCCGCAGGCTTTACGGCAGATGAACTGGAAGGCTTTTATACTTCCGGCGCCTTTGGAACGTATACCGATCTGGAATCGGCAATCACTGTGGGGATTTTCCCCGATCTGCCGAGAGAAAAATTCCACTGTCTTGAGAACAGTTCTCTGAACGGTGCCAGAACGCTTCTGCTCAACCGGGACAGACTGGAGGATATCCGTTATTTTCAGCAGACAATCTACTATATCCAGTTTGGTTCCATGCCAGATTTTCTCGTCAGGATGCAGGCAGCAAAATTTATTCCCCACACAAATCTGGAACAGTATCCGTCTGTGATGAAAAAAATGATGCAGAAGAAGCCAAAACAGTAAAAACTGTTTGTGTTTTCCTCCTGTATCCGTTACAATAAATTCAGCAGTTCAGAAGGGGATCCCTCTCTGAGCTGCGCGTCTCCGGCAGATTGCAGATCCGTCAATGGAAGAATGCTTCGTGTTCATCCATACTGCGGCAGGATTGCCAGGAGCGTTTCTGAATACAAAGAGAGGAAATATGAATTATGGATGCTTCAGTTTTTATCGGAACCTGGTGGTCTGTAGTACCGCCTCTTCTGGCCATCATACTGGCCCTTGTAACAAAAGAAGTCTACAGTTCTCTTTTTATCGGAGTTTCTGTCGGCGCACTGCTTTACACCGGTTTTCATCCGTGGAATGCTTTCGTTTCACTGTTTGAAATTATGAAGAGCAGTATGAATCTCAACATTCTGATTTTCGATATCCTGCTTGGCATGATTATCGTCCTGATGGCAAAATCAGGCGGCTCGGCGGCATACGGAAACTGGGCCAGTTCAAAAATCAAATCAAAGCGCAGCGCACTGCTGGCGACCTCCGGTC
>JAXEBU010000009.1:0-13827 GCA_034093895.1 Candidatus Choladocola sp.
TTCAGTGTGCCGTCCTTTTTCAGTCCGGCAGGAATTACCCGTGAATCGCCGGCCAGGTTTCTGTCCATCATCCTGAGAATCTGCTGATCACTGTTAAGCACTCCATCCGGCTTCAGCTTTTTCAGCAGTTTTTCCTTCTGCTCCTCTTCCGGAAGATCCTCCTCCTTCTCCAGCACCGGATCCTCCATATGGCAATAAAAGACTCCTGCCGGCACCACCTGCTTTCCCGGATGAAGCTGACGCTCCATCTCGAGAGCCGCATTCAGATAAACCACAAGCTGCAGCTGCAGTCCGTAGTACAGCGATACAGGATCAAATTTTGCCATTCCGGATTTATAGTCAATAATCTTTACATACACCGTATCTTCCGTTTCCACTGTATCAATCCGGTCAATTCTTCCCTGAAGGCGAATTTTTCCGTTCTCTCCGAACCGCACATTGACGGCTTCCAGATCCCCGACATCGGCGAAGGACACTTCGATTCCGGCCGGCCGGAAGCTGCCGGCGCAGATCTGCTGATGCATCGCCCATGCAGTACGGCACAGGATCCGTTTCAGTCGGACAATCGTATATTCCTCTCTGGCACTTCCGTGAAGCACACCGGCTCCGTATTCACGGGATACCGTATCCACACACTGTTCCATCAGCGTCTGCTGCTCTTCCTGGGTGATCTCGCTCCAGTCCCGGCCGCAGTTCTGTATTTTTTCTGAAAACAGTTCCATGGAACGATGGAAAATAATGCCAAGATCGGCCGCCTTCACACCGTACAGCTCCCGCCGGGAAAGATGAAGCCCGTAGGCTGCAAAATGTGCAAAGGCACAGGCTGCAAACTGTTCCAGCCGTGTCACGCTGTTTGTCATTACCTCGCCATACAGTTCCCTGGATGTCAGATAGGAAAGCTTTTCGTTCCTTCCATGGGAAAATGCTGCCCTGACCAGCTCCTGAACCTTCTCCTGATACTGTCTGTCCCGGAGATACATCCCGTACAGTTCCATCCAGGCAGGGTCCGATTCCGCCCGCTGTACATCCCCCAGTCCTCTCGTCAGGTACAACAGCCCGTTTTTCTTCGATGTCACCTGATGAATATCCGTTCCCGTCTCTTTTTCCTTCTGAATGGAAAGCCCGGGAAAAAGGTGTCCGATCACTGCAACCAGATAGGAAGGACGCATGGCTGTACCGTCTGCACTGCTGCTGCACCAGGAAAGAAACAGATGATCCGTTGGCTTTGTCAGATGCTGATAAAGATAAAACCGCTGGATATAACTGTTCTCCCGATCAGAAGGCGCCAGCTCCACACCGCTTCCGCGCAGCATTTCACGTTCCAGGTCAGACACGATTCCGCCGCCGTCTCCCCGGGCCGGAACCCATCCGTCATTCAGTCCCAGGAAAAACAGTACCTTTACGTGTCCCAGTCTTGACCTCTTTATATCACCCACCTGAACCTGATCGATACCAGGCGGAATAATTCCCACTTTTGCCTCTGCAAATCCCGCATCCAGAATCTCGGAAAACTCATGGCAGCTTACTTTTTCTCCGCCAAGCAGGTCGACCATCTCGTCCAGCAATCCCATGAGAATTCCGTAGATCTGGCTGTACTCCGCTGCCTCCTCCCGATCTCCCTGCTCCAGCAGCCGGTTTTCTCTGTCTTTCAGCTGCTGCTGGACACCGCACGTCTCCAGCAGTTCATACAGTGCGTCTGCGTAATCACGGAGCACAGCATCTTTTCGCCTCATCTTTTCTGCAAAAGGCCCCAGAACATCCATCACACGATGTCTGTATCCGTTGCACTGCTCCAGCTCCTCCTGTCCTGTCCGGCCCGGAAGATAAATCCATTCTTTTTCCCACTGACTGTATCCGCGGATTCCGCAGGCCAGCACGTAGTTTTCCAGCCGGTCCGTTTCTTCCGGAAGAAGACCGGCCATACCCGTGCGCAGAAACCGGAATACCGTCTCACCGGAAAAGTCTTTCTCCACAGCCTGCAGTCCGCCGCGTATGAATTCCAGACACGGATTCAGCAGGATATGACGCGTTTCGTCCAGGAAAAACGGCACCTCATACAGCGGAAAAATCTTTTTTACATAATTGTCATAAGAGCTCAGATTACCTGTAATCACTGCAATATCCTGATAGCGGCATCCTTTTTCACGCACCAGATGACAGATCGTCCGGGCCGCAAAGTGTACCTCCTCTGCCAGTGTCGAAGATGCATGCATTGAAATTTCCTGTGTTCTGTCCAAAAACGGTTTTCTTTTTTTCCGGAACAGATTCTGCTCAAGATGATACAGTGCACCCTTCCCGCGAAATCGCGGAAGACCGTTTTTTCCCAGAATGACAGGCTCTTCTGTCTCTGTACCGGCTCTCCTTGCAACCCCGGTCACGCTGCGGATCAGTTTATGGCTGACTGCAAACAGTTCATGCTCCCGAATCTCCCCGTACAGCGGCTCATCTGCATCCATTGTCACCGTAATCATCACTTTGCTGCAGATGGTAAGCAGTTCCTCCAGCACGTTCAGCTGAGACGGCGTAAAACCCGCAAAACAGTCCAATGCAATCACGCTGTTTTTCAGAAACTCTGATTTTCCTGCGACCTGACACAGTACATCCAGCAGCTCCTCCGGTTTCATAAAGCGATCCCTCTGGTACTCCAGAAATGCACGATACAGAAGCCGCACATCTGCCAGCTTCGCATAAAGCAGCGGTTTGTCTTTTACGTAATCCTGCATCTGCTGCAGATCAAAATCTGTAATCTCATACTGCATCAGCTCTGACAGAATGGATTTGACTTCTGAAATGTATCCGGGTCGATTCATTCTCCCGCCCAGCACCTGCAGAAAATCTTCCTGTTCAATGGCCACCTTGCGCAGCATCAGATTCTTTCCTGTCTCTGTCAGTACCGTTCTCCGGTCAGCGCCCACTTCTTCAAAGACACGGTGGGCCAGTCTGCGGAAGCTGAGCACGTCAATATTCATAATTCCCCGGTTCGGATGCATCATTACCAGATCCTTCTGTGTCTGCATCGTAAACTGTTCCGGAACGATCACGATATAATTGCGCTCCGGACAGCGGACGGATGCGTCAATGATGGTCTGATAAAGACAATGGGATTTTCCGCTGCCGGAATTGCCGATAATAAACTGAAGTGACATAAGCTCTCCTTATCACAAATGGGTCTGCCGGTTATCCTTTCGTATTTTTAGAGTATACTGCAAAACAAAGGCAAACGCCACCCCTTTTCACTGTACAGACGGATGGCATGGAAATTGCCCTGTAAATACGCAATTTACAGGGCAATTATTTTCTATTTCTGCAGAGAAGCCAGACGTTCTTTTACCTGATCCATCATCTGCGTATACTTCTCCAGCTTTGCTTTTTCCTCATCGATCTTGGCCTGAGGTGCTCTGCTGACAAACTTTTCATTATTCAGCATTCCATTTACACGGGCAAGCTCCTTCGTCAGGCGCTCCTCCTCTTTTCTCAGACGTTCCAGCTCCTTATCAAGATCAACCAGCTCCGCAAAAGGCATATATACTACGGCTTCCGGAATCACTGCAGATACTGCATCGTCGCTGATTCCTGCTTTGTCTGCCTGAACGTGCACACTGCTTGCATAACCAAGCGTTGCGAAGAACACTTTTCCGTTTTCAAAAATATTCCGGATTTCCTCATTCTCCGATACTACAAATACCTGTGCCTTTTTGCTTGGCGGTACATTCATTCCTGTGCGGACATTACGGATTCCGCGGACAGCTTCTTTGATTGTTTCCACTGCCTTTTCATCCGAAGCAAAATCCCAGCTTTCCGTATACTCCGGCCAGGACGAGATCATAATGGACTCTTCTTCCGGATGCAGTGTACAGAAAATTTCTTCCGTGATAAACGGCATATAGGGATGCAGCATCTTCAGTGCATTCGTCAGAACTGTCTTCAGCGTCCAGAGAGCCGCAGCCTTTGTGGTATCCTCATCGTTGTAAAGACGCGGTTTTACCATTTCAATGTACCAGTCACAGAACTCTTCCCAGATGAAATCGTATACCTTCTGGACAGCGATTCCCAGCTCGTATTTCTCCATATTGTCAGTCACATCTTTGGCCAGTGTATTTACCTTGGAGAGAATCCACTTGTCTGCACCTGTCAGAGCATTTGGATCGAGCTGCTTCGGAACTTCTGCTTTTTCCAGATTCATCATAATGAAACGCGATGCATTCCATACTTTGTTTGCAAAGTTTCTGGAAGCTTCCACACGCTCCATATAGAAACGCATATCATTTCCCGGTGCATTTCCCGTAATCAGTGTCAGACGGAGCGCATCTGCGCCGTATTTGTCAATGATTTCCAGCGGGTCAATGCCGTTTCCGAGGGATTTGCTCATCTTGCGTCCCTGAGAATCCCGTACCAGTCCGTGAATCAGTACGTGGTGGAACGGTACCTCATCCGTCTGCTCCAATGCGGAGAATACCATACGGATTACCCAGAAGAAAATAATATCGTATCCGGTTACGAGAACGTCCGTCGGATAGAAGTACTCCATCTCCGGTGTCTTATCCGGCCATCCCAGCGTGGAGAACGGCCACAGAGCAGAAGAAAACCATGTATCCAGTGTATCCTCATCCTGTGTGAAATGGGTGCATCCGCACTTCGGACATACCTTCGGCAGCTCACCTGCAACTACAGTCTCACCGCATTCGTCACAGTAATAGGCGGGAATCCGGTGTCCCCACCAGAGCTGTCGTGAAATACACCAGTCACGGATGTTTTCCAGCCAGTGAAGATACGTCTTTCCGTAACGCTCCGGAACAAATTTCAGGGTGCCGTTTTTCAGAGCCTCAATGGCAGGCTTTGCCATCTCATCCATCTTTACGAACCACTGCGGTTTGATCATCGGCTCAACGGTCGTCTTGCAGCGGTCATGGGTACCAACACTGTGGGAATGTGGAACCACTTTCACAAGAAGACCCAGCTCATCCAGATCCTTTACCATTGCATTTCTGGCTTCATAGCGGTCCATCCCTGCATATTTTCCACCCAGCTCATTGATGGTGGCATCGTCATTCATAATATTGATTTCCGGCAGATTGTGGCGTTTTCCAACCTCAAAGTCGTTGGGGTCATGGGCCGGTGTGATCTTTACACAGCCTGTTCCGAACTCTTTGTCCACGTACTCGTCCGCAATTACAGGAATTACCCTGTCTGTCAGCGGCAATTTCAGCATCTTGCCGATCAGATGCCGGTAACGCTCATCCTCCGGGTTTACAGCAACTGCCGTATCGCCCAGCAGCGTCTCGGGACGTGTGGTTGCAATCTCCACAAACTGTCCCTCTTCCCCCACTACCGGATAATTGATATGCCAGAAAAATCCGTCCTGATCCTCATGTTCTACTTCCGCATCGGAAATAGAAGTTTTGCATACCGGACACCAGTTGATAATTCTGGAGCCTTTATAGATATAACCCTTTTCATAGAGACGGATAAATACTTCCTGAACTGCTTTGGAACAGCCTTCGTCCATGGTGAAACGCTCTCTGTCCCAGTCGGCGGATGCACCCAGCTTCTTCAGCTGATTAATGATTTTTCCGCCGTACTCTTCCTTCCATGCCCATGCATGCTTCAGGAACTCATCACGGCCAATCTCATTCTTGTCGATCCCCTGCTCTTTCAGTTTTGCAATAACCTTAACTTCCGTTGCAATTGCCGCATGGTCCGTTCCCGGCTGCCACAGCGCCTCGTACCCCTGCATTCTCTTGAAACGGATCAGGATATCCTGCATCGTTTCATCCAGAGCATGACCCATATGCAGCTGACCTGTTACGTTTGGCGGCGGCATTACAATTGTGAACGGTTTCTTGTCCCGGTTTACTTCGGCATGAAAATATTTCTTATCCAGCCATTTCTGATACAATCTGTCCTCAAGGCCTTTCGGATCATAAGTCTTGGCCAATTCCTTGCTCATACGTTTCCTCCTTGTCTCTTTCCTGTCGTATATACTGGTTCCCTGAACCGCGGGAGTGCATCTTTCACTTTCTCCCAGGCTATATCGCCGTGCAAGCCCCGGCTGCTTCGCCGTGCAAGCCCCGGCTATATCGCCGTGCAAGCTCGTCTCCGCTTCGCTTCGACTCGCTCGCGGGCTATCGCCCTATAAAATCACCGTCTGACCAAAATGTCTGTAAACAGCCATTTTGTCTTCCGGTGATTTTGCACGGCTCAATGCCTTCACGAAAACAAAAGCAGGCAAGCCATTTATCAGCCTCCAGCCCCTTACTCAGGAAAGGCTTGGCTGCTTTTGCGCGCCGAGCGTGGTCAGCTTTGCTGACATTTTCTTTGCACGCGAGTGCGCATCCCAGCGGAGCTTTCTTATCGTATGGGAAACATTGTTTCCCATACGATAAGAAACGCCCTTCGTATGCGGATGCATACAAAGGGCGAATGTCTCGCGGTACCACCTTGTCTTACAGGCCATATCTTCTGATTTCTGTACAAAACACAGCCTGCATCTCTTTCTTCTGTAACGGGAATTCCCGGAATCACCTACCACCCCGGAATATTCTGCTGTTCTCCTGGAGGCTTCAGCAATTCAGTTCAAAAGCTACCTTCCATACCCGCTTTCCCGAACCGCCTTTCAGCCGGTGAGCCGTTCTCTCTTTTGGCGCGCAGCATGTACTCCTCTTTCTCATCACCTTTTTCTGATATCTGTTATCTTATCGAAGGGGGAAACATTTGTCAAGGACATTTTTCCGGCAGCCGACACAAAGTAAGGTTAATTTCAGAGCCTTTCCTTACCTGCAATCTGTGAATCTGGTACAGCGAAAAGAAAAGAGCAACGGAGGAAAGACTATGAAGAAAAAATGCAGAATTATAACTACAATCCTGTTAACGGCAGCACTTGGCTGTTGTACACCTGGATACCGAAAATCCCTTTGCACTTGTTTTGCAACAGCCCCACTGCTTCATACAGCCGTATCAGCACATGCGTCTTATGCGTGCCATGCGATTCTTCTGCTGCTGGAATGGTGCATTCCCGTCAGCCAGTCCACATCGTTCGTAATCCAGTCCATGATTTCAAGCTGCCAGGTTTCCCAGTCGACTGTCGCCTGGTGTTCTGCTTCTGTCTCTTCTGTCTCCATGGTAGTATCAATCTCATTGTAGCCGAAAATGTATCCGCCTGCACTCCAGATACTGAAATTACTGTCCGGACCCGGATCGGTCTTTCCGCCGCGTTTTTCCACCAGACCGTCATGTCTGCGTTTGTACTCTTCTTCGCAGCCCGGTTTCAGCTTTGTCATAAACATTCTGTGGCGAATCAGCTCCTTGCTCTCTCTGACTACACCAAAGTTCTCGTACATAAGGCGCATGTCCTCTCCCTGGGTGGAAATCCAGGTAAATGTGTCTTCCATTTTCCGGATCAGCGCTGCTTTGACGGAAGCTTCCTCTTCCGGGATCACAAGCCCGTCTTCATTCTCATAATACCCGAAAATCAGGCTGTCTGTGTTCCAGATACTGAAATTTCTGATTCCGTTTCTGTCCAGATATGCCGTCAGTTCCGGCCAGATTTCTCCCAGTCCCTTTCTGTATGCATTCATCTGTCCTTCTTTTAATTCCATTGCAAATGCGTGACGTTCCATACGTACCTCCCATTTTTTATTCTCTGTGAATTTTACAACAGCAATGCGGACACCCGGAATACGCTTCCTCTGTTTTCCTGTGAACGCAGATTGCTTCTGTGTTCAGTTTATCACGGCATCCGCTGTTTCGCAAGACAGCTTCCGGAACGGATTTACAGAAATTTGTGATTTGCCGGACTTGCAGTGTTATCCTGCTCATTTTTTCCGTTGACAGTGCACCATCCGTTATGGTAGGATACTCCGGAAACTGTTCACAATCTTAACTATTTTGCAGATTTATGCAAATTTATTGCGGCTGACGCAGAGGGAGTAAACAATGATCCGAATATTAGTAGATTCCTCTTCTGATTACACACTGGAAGAGATACATCAGAAAAACATTGATCTGGTTCCGATCAGTATTTCGATTGGTGATAACATATACCGTGACGGAATTGACCTGGGGCGTGATGAATTCTATGAGGTTCTGGCCTCCACAAAAGAATTTCCGAAAACGGCGCAGCCGTCTCCGCAGTCGTTTCTCGATATTTTCCGGGAAGTAAAGGCGAAAGGGGACGAGATTATCTGCATCCTTCTCTCTTCCGGATTAAGCGGTACATACCAGAGCGCTGTTCTGGCCAGAAACATGGCAGACTATGACGGGATCTATCTGATTGACTCTCTGGCAGCTACATATAACATAAAAGTCATGGCTGATTACGCCATCCGTCTCCGCGCAGAAGGATTTGCGGCAGGGGAAATTGCAGAAAAAGTAAATGTATTCAAAACAAAGGTAAAAGTAGTTGCAGCCCTCGATACACTGGAGTATCTGGGCCGGGGCGGCCGCATCAGCAAAGCCGCTGCCGCAATCGGGGATATTGCAAACATCAAACCGATTATCACGCTGACAGAAGAAGGAACGATCGGGGTTCTCGGAAAATGTCTCGGAAAGAACAAGGCGATCCATGCACTCCTGGACTTTCTGCAGAAGCATCCTGTCGATCCCGAATTTCCGATCTACTGTATCTATTCCTACGGCAACACAAACTGCTGCAGAATGCAGGAAAAACTGGAAAAAGCCGGTTTCTCCATTACAGATCAGCTGCAGATCGGTTCCACCATCGGAACACACATTGGACCGGAAGCATTTGGTATTGTCTTTGTCTGCGCCGCGTAATCCGGACAAAAAAAGGAAGCTGCAGAATATCAGCAAATTCCTTTTGCATATTCTGCAGCTTCCCTTCTTATTCCGAGTCACTTTCCAGCTCACTCAGGTATTCCTCAAACACATCCAGTGCAGCCTCCACCGGTTCCGGTGAAGCCATGTCAATCCCACAGATTTTAAGCAGGTCGATGGGATCCATGGAACTGCCGCCGCTCAAAAACTGTTTATACTTTTCCACCATTCCCTCTTCGCCCTTTAAAATTCTGCTGCTGATCGCAATGGCCGCAGCAAAACCGGTTGCATACTGATATACATAAAACGGCGTATAAAAATGTGGAATTCTGGCCCACTCAAAAGCAATTTCCGGATCAGAAACCATTTCCGGTCCGAAATACTTCTGATTCAGCTCATAATAAATCCTGCTGACTGATTCTGCTGTCAGTGTCTCTCCCTGCTCCACCATGCGATGCGTCACCATCTCAAATTCGGCAAACATGGTCTGACGGTACATGGTTCCTTTAAACTGATCCAGGAAATAATTGATCAGATACTTTCTCTCGGTGGGATCGTCCGTCCGTTTCAGCAGATCGTGGATCAGCAGCGCCTCATTACAGGTGGATGCAACCTCCGCTACAAAAATCCGGTATCCCGCATACAGATACGGCTGCGCATGATCCGAATAATACGAATGAAGGGCATGCCCCATCTCATGGGCAAGTGTAAAGACACTGTTCAGTGTTCCGTTGTAATTCAGCAGCACATACGGATGTGTTCCGTACGCTCCCCAGGAATACGCTCCCGTCCGTTTTCCCGTATTCTCATATACATCAATCCAGCGGTGATCGAAGCCCTCCCGGAGAAGTGCCTGATAATCCGCTCCGAGAGGCGCCAGCCCACGCTTCACAATTTCCTTTGCCTCAGAAAAACTGTACTTTTTCTCCGGCGTTTCCACCATGGGAACGTACACATCATACATGTGAAGCTCCGGCAGCTTCAGCATTTTCCTGCGCAGAGCCACATACCGGTGCATCAGCGGCAGACGTCTGTTGACGGTCTCCACCAGATTTTCATAGACAGACACAGGGATGGCACTGTCATACAGGGCAGCCTCCATATCATTTTTATAATGGCGCTCTTTCGCAAAAAAATCAGACTGCTTTACATTTGCGTAATACGTGGCAGCCAGCGTATTGCTGTACTGACGGTACACAGAGTACAGCGATTCAAAGGCGGATCTGCGCAGCGTCCGGTCTCTGCTCTCCAGACAGGCAATATACGTACCCTGTGTCAGCGGTTTTTTCTGTCCCTCAGAATCCAAGGCATCCGGAAAACGGATATCCGCATTATTAAACATGGAGAAAATATTGGACGGAGCCTGGGCCAACTCACTGACTCTTGCCAGAAGTGACTCCATTTCCACACTGAGAATATGGTCCCGCTGACGTGTAATCTGATCCACAAAGCGTCGGTAAGCAGCTGCATTTTCTGTCTGCAGGTACTGTTCCAGTGTATCAGCAGGAAGTGCCAGAATCTCCGGCTCCAGCCATGATGTGACACCGGAAAGCTTTGCGGCGAGACTCTGGGACTCCCCGCTCATTTTCTGATACTTCGCATTTCCCGTATCTTCATGGTACTTCTGATTTGCATACACGTAAATCCGTTCGAAAGCTTCATTCATCCTGGCATAATCGCCAATCACCCGTGAGAACTGTTTTTCCCCTTCCCCCAGACTCCCCCGGTAAGTTTCAAACTGCTCCATCATCTGCTCAAGCTTCTGTACATCCTGGTCATACAGTTCCTCTGTCTCATACAGATCCTGCATGTTCCACGTATCTTCCTGCTTCTGTTCCTGTCTTGTCATTATCATCACCAAAGGCTGCCGCTTTCGCCGACAGCCTTCTGCTCCTTTCTTTTACCGTTCTTCCCGGAAATAGGGCAGCCCGAGACCCGCAGGCGGCTGATTCTCCTTCTTCTTCCGGAAGCTGGTAATTACCAGTACAATAATTGTTACAACGTAAGGCAGTGCCTTGAATACTTCCTGCATACTTCTTCCCAGTCCGGGGATGTAGAGGTAAAGAATGTAAAGTGCCCCGAACAGTATCGCACCCCAGATTGCATTGAGCGGTTTCCACATGGCAAAAATGACGAGTGCCACTGCCAGCCATCCGCGGTCTCCGAAGCCATTGTCCGTCCAGGTTCCTCCCGAGTACTCCATAACGAAGTACAGGCCGCCAAGCCCTGCAATTCCGGCACCGATACACGTAGCCAGATATTTGTATTTTGTAACATTGATTCCGGCTGCATCCGCCGTGGCAGGATTCTCGCCGACCGCACGCAGGTTCAGCCCGTTTCTCGTCTTAAACAGGAAGAAGGACATTACTATGGCCGTGATCACAGCCAGATACGTCATAAAGCCGTAGCTGAACAGCACGTTACCGATCACAGGAATTTTTGACAGTACCGGAATCCTTGCCTGATAGGCACCTGCCGTCGTGCTGACAGATATCTGTCCAACACCGCCTGCCAGTTTGGAAATGGAGCCGCCGAAAAAGTTACCGAAGCCTGTACCGAAAATAGTCAGTGCCAGACCGGTCACATTCTGATTGGCCCGAAGGGTGATGGTCAGAACACTGTAAATCAGTCCGCCGATCACCGCGCACGCAAAAGCACACAGGAAAGAGATCAGCAGTCCCACCACCGGACTCGGATTTTCCACTCCCTTTTCATAGAAGAAAGCACCCATCAGCCCGGCAATTCCGCCCATATACATGATGCCCGGAATTCCCAGATTCAGATTACCCGACTTTTCCGTCAGGATCTCGCCCAGAGCTCCAAAGAGGATACCCATGCCCTGAACTATTGCTTTTTGAATAAAAATAATTAATACGCCCATTGCATTTTCCTCCTATTTATGATTTCGCTCTACCTTATAATTGATGAAGAATTCCGCACCGATAAGGAAAAACAGAATAATGCCGAGAAGCACATCGGATGCATTTTCATTCAGTCCGTACTGTGATGCGATCTGAATGGAACCCTTCTCCATAAACACGAGTCCGAACGCCACCAGAACCATGACAAAGGTATTGAATTTGGACATCCAGGCCACGATAATTGCCGTGAAACCGCGTCCGCCTGCGGTGGAAGTAGAAATAGTATGCCCGGAACCGCTGACAATAATGAATCCAGCCAGTCCACAGATTGCACCGGAAAGTGCCATGGTACGCAGCATTACTTTTTTTACATTGATTCCCGCATACCGTGCAGTCCGTTCACTCTCACCCACAACAGCCACTTCATATCCGCGTTTACTGTACTTCAGATAAACAAACATGAAAATCGTCAGTGCTGCCACAATAACAATGTTCCAGAAATAGTCATTGCCGAAGGCTTCCGGAAGCCATCCTGCATGGGTCTGCTGGTTAATGATGCCCACGGTGTTGGAACCCTTCGGATTCTCCCAGAATACAATACAGAAGGTCACAATCTGCATTGCCACATAATTCAGCATCAGCGTAAACAGTGTCTCATTCGTCTTCCATTTTGCCTTGAAAAACGTGGGAATGAGACCCCAGATCATTCCGAAGACCGCACTTCCCACAAACATCAGGATCAGCAGCAGTACATTGGGGATTTTGTCTGCCAGGTTAATCATCAGCGCTGCGGAAGCGAGACCTCCCATGAGGATCTGGCCCTCCGCACCGATATTCCAGAAGCGCATCTTGAATGCCGGTGCCAGACCGACTGCAATGCAGAGGAGAACCAGAAGATCCCGTACAGTAATCCAGATTCTGCGTTTGCTGCCGAGAGCGCCGTCAAAAATAGCTCTGTATACATCAATCGGATTCATTCTGACCAGAAGAAAAATCACTCCGGCGCATGCCACAAGCGAAAGCAGCAGAGCCGCCGCATAAATCAGTGCTGCCTTGCCCATTCCGATGGATTCCCGCTTTGACATTCTCAGAAATGGCTCTTTATTCACTTTCCGCATCTCCTTTCTCCATCTTTGTCATCAGAACACCCAGCTCTTCTTTTCTGGCTGTCCGCCCGTCTACAATTCCTGTAATCTTTCCGCCGCAGAGCACTACGATACGGTCGCACAGTTCCATCAGGACATCCAGATCCTCGATGACACAGATTACCGCAATTCCTTTTTTCTTCTGCTCATTCAGCAGATGATAAATTGTGTAGGAGGAATTGATATCGATACCTCTGGTGGGGTACGCCACCATCAGTACCTTCGGTTTCTGCGCAATTTCACGTCCCACCAGTACTTTCTGTACATTTCCTCCCGACATCCGCCCCACCGGAGCAGAGATACTCGGCGTCACAATTTCCAGCTGATTCTTGATCTTTGCAGCCAGCTTGCCCGGCGTTTTGCGGTCGAGGAATTCCGACTTTCCTCTGCGATAACTTCGCAGCATCATATTGTCCGTCATATTCATGGAACCGACCAGTCCCATTCCGAGACGATCCTCCGGAACAAAGGCAAGGCGGACACCCAGCTTCCTGATTTCCGCCACGTCAAGATTGGAAATCATCTTTTCTCCGCCTTCCTCCGGATAGAAAGTGATTGTTCCGTCACTCACATGCTGCAGTCCTGCAATGGCCTCCAGAAGCTCCTTCTGTCCGCTGCCCGCAATTCCTGCAATGCCCAGAATTTCTCCGCCGAACACACTTAAGGTTGCTCCGTCCAGTGTTTTGATCCCGTCCTTCGTCGTACACGTTACATTACGGAGATCGAGACGTTTCGTCCGGTTGACCGGCTCGGGACGCTCAATATTCAGATCCACCTTCGCCCCCACCATCATCTCCGTCAGGGATTCCACTGTGGCTTCCGAAGTATCGACTGTATCAATATAATGTCCCTTTCTCAGAATCGAAACGCGGTCTGACACTGCCAGAACCTCATGAAGCTTGTGCGTAATCAGAATGATGGAACATCCGTCCTTTTTCATATTGCGCAGCACCTCAAAAAGCCGATCTGCCTCCTGTGGTGTCAGCACTGCGGTAGGTTCATCGAGAATAAGGATTCTGGCACCGCGGTAAAGCATCTTCACAATCTCC
>JAXEBU010000010.1:0-3704 GCA_034093895.1 Candidatus Choladocola sp.
ACCTCTACGTGTTCTGTAGTGTGTCAGTCTTATAAGAAGATAATATCAGAAGGAAGACAGATTAGATAGCGAAAAATCAATGCATCAGTTTCATGACGCATTGGTGTCTTTCGCAGAAAGACGGGAAATAATGATGAAAAAACTGTTACTTTTCGCACTTGCCGGAATCGTACCGGCTGTACTGCTCACCGGCTGTGGAGGCGGTTCCGATTCAAAAACTGCAGATGCAGGAGAAGTTGTTGTTTACAACTGGGGAGAATACCTGGATCCCGAGGTTCTGGAGCTGTTTGAGGAAGAAACGGGCATCAAGGTTGTATACGATGAATTTGAGACGAATGAGATCATGTATCCGAAGGTGGAAGCCGGCGCTGTTTCCTATGATGTGGTCTGCCCTTCTGATTATATGATCCAGAAAATGATTGAAAATGACCTGCTGGCTGAGATTAATTTTGACAATGTGCCGAACGTTAAAAACATCGGTGAGGAATATATGAAAGCCTCTCAGGAATTTGACCCGGAGAACAAGTATTCCGTTCCGTACTGCTGGGGCACGGTCGGAATCCTCTATAACAAGACCATGGTGGATGAACCGATCACCAGCTGGGATGTGCTCTGGGACGAGAAATACAAAGACAACATTCTGATGCAGGACAGTGTACGGGATGCGTTTGCCGTTGCACTGAAACGTCTCGGTTACTCCCTCAATTCCACTTCCGAGGAAGAGATTTCCGAGGCTGCAGATACGCTGATCGAGCAGAAGCCCCTTGTGCAGGCATATGTGATTGATCAGGTTCGTGACAAGATGATCGGAGATGAGGCCGCCATCGGTGTTATTTATTCCGGTGAAGCAATTTATACACAGCGTGAAAACGAAAATCTGGAATACGTCATTCCGGAAGAAGGCTCCAATATCTGGATTGACAGCTGGGTAATTCCGAAAAATGCAAAGAACAAAGAAAATGCGGAGAAATTCATCAATTTCCTCTGCGAACCGGAAATTGCTCTGAAAAACTTTGATTATATTACCTACTCTACACCGAATACTGCAGCAAGAGAACTGATTGAAGATGAGGATATCCGCAATTCCAAAATTGCTTTCCCGGATTCCTCCGAACTGGAACGCTGCGAAACCTTCCACTATCTCGGCGACGATATTGACAATATCTACAATGAATACTGGAACAAAGTGAAATCAAAATGATCCACGGGATCAGAAAGGACTTTTATGATGAAGGAAATTACACCGTCAGAACTGAAGGAAAATCCATTTGATCTGATTGGGAGACAGTGGATGCTGGTGACTGCCGGAACAGAAGAAAAATCAAATACCATGACCGTCTCCTGGGGCGGTCTGGGCGTGATGTGGGGGAAGGACGTAGCGTATATTGTAATCCGTCCCCAGCGCTACACGAAGGAATTTATTGATCAGGAAAAGACTCTTTCGCTGTCTGTTCTTCCTTCCGGACACATGCAGGATTATGCCTACCTCGGGCGTGTCTCCGGGCGGAATGAAAACAAACTGGAAAAAGTGGGCCTGACCACCGCTTTCGAAGAAGGGACACCATACATTCAGGAAGCAAGACTCGTCCTGATCTGCGAAAAACTGTTTGCGCAGCCGTACCAGCCGGAGTCTTTTCTCGGGGAAGGTCTGACGCAGAGATGGTATCCCGAAGAGGATTACCATACACTGTATATCTGCGAAATCAAAAAAATCCTCGTTAAAGAGGAAGCTGAAGAAGTATAATATGGAACGTATACTTGAATGGAAAATTGACGATACAGCCTCTGGAACTGCGATAGAAGCTTTTCTTCGCTCCAGGGGCTGTTCCCACCATGTGCTCACTCATCTGAAGCGCACTGAAAACGGGATCATAAGAAACGGCAGACATGCCTGGACCAATGAACATCTTGCTGTCGGAGATCTGCTGCAGATCCGGATTCTGGAGACGGAGTCTTCCCCGGGAATCATCCCGGTTCCTCTCCCGCTTTCTGTCTGCTACGAAGATGAAGATATGATGGTAATCAACAAACCGAGCGATACCCCGATTCATCCGTCCATCCATAATTACGACAACACGCTGGCCAACGGAGTCATGTATTACTTTTCCTCGAAGCATATTCCCTTCGTTTACCGCTGTATCAACCGGCTCGACCGGGATACCAGCGGTCTGCTGATTATTGCGAAAAATATGATGAGCGGAGCTATCCTGTCCCGGATGTCTGCCAGCCGTCAGATTCACCGGACGTATCTGGCTGTCGTGGAAGGTGTTCTGCCGGAATCCGGTACCATAGATGCCCCAATTGCACGAGAGGAAGATTCTGCCATCATGCGCTGTGTGGATCCGGAACACGGTGAATCGGCCGTCACCCATTATCACAGGCTGGGCTGTTATACCTTATCCGGTGTTTCACTGTCTCTCGCTTCCGTTCATCTGGAAACGGGAAGAACCCATCAGATCCGTGTCCACATGAAGCATATCGGCCATCCGCTGATCGGTGACTTTCTGTATCATCCCGACTCCCTTCATCTGATGAACCGTCAGGCGCTTCACTCCCATATGCTTGCATTTCACCATCCCATCACAGGAGAACTGCTGTCCTTTACGTGTGACATACCGGATGATATGCAGCAGCTGCTGAAGCAGTCAGACCTTCCTCTTTTATAGCCAAAACACGGGCCGCAGAGAATAGTCCCTTTGCGGCCCGCCTTTTATCATAACAGCCTATCTGATTTTTTCCGGGAAGCCCACTTTTTTCTGTACCTTGCGCAGTGTCTTCTGGGCAAAGTAATTGGCTTTCTCCGCATTGTTCTTTATAATACCATCGATATAGGATTTGTCCTTCTCCAGCTCTGCAACGCGCTTCTGAAGCGGCTCTAGTACAGAAACCACCGCATCACCGACAGCCTCCTTCAGCACACCGTAGCCCTGACCTTCAAACTCTTTCACAGCCTCATCCGGCGTCTTTCCAAGGCATGCACAGTAAATGTCAAGCAGGTTCCTGATACCCGGCTGCTCTTCACTGTAGCGAATCTCCGCCATGGAATCTGTCACGGCACGTTTGCATTTTCTTCGGATCGTATCGGGATCATCCATCAGGTAAATGCTTCCGTTGGGATTTTCATCCGACTTACTCATCTTCTTTGTCGGATCCTGAAGACTCATGATCTTTGCTCCCGTTTTTCCGATGTATGCTTCCGGAACTGTGAAAACATCGCCGTAAATGCTGTTGAAACGCTGTGCAATATCCCGCGTAAGCTCGAGGTGCTGCATCTGGTCAATACCAACCGGAACAACATCAGCCTGATACAGAAGAATGTCTGCAGCCATCAGTACGGGATACGTAAAGAGTCCTGCATTGATATTATCTGCATGTTTTGCAGCCTTGTCCTTGAACTGTGTCATACGGTTCAGTTCACCCATATACGTAAAACAGTTCAGAATCCAGGAAAGCTCTGCGTGACCTGACACGTGGGACTGGTAGTAGATGCAGTTTTTCTCTGGATCAAGTCCTGCTGCGATATAAAGTGTCAGCAGCGCTCTTGCGCGCTTTCTCAGTGTGGCCGGATCCTGTCTGACCGTAATGGAATGCATATCCACTACGGAGTAAAAACATTCATATTCATCACTCAGTGACACCCAGTTTTTCAGTGCCCCGAGATAATTTCCAAGTGTAAGATTGCCTGTAGCCTGCATGCCGGAAAA
>JAXEBU010000011.1:0-3971 GCA_034093895.1 Candidatus Choladocola sp.
CAGTTCCTTAAAAAAATTTAACTCTTTAAGAATTTTTCAAGGTTGTCTCACTGTTCAGTTATCAAGGTTCGCTGTTGTCTCTCTTGCCGAGCAACTCTGATATAATATCATATGTTTTTCGGTTTGTCAACAACTTTTTTACTTTTTTTCAATTTGTTTTATTTTTGCTCTGCTGTTTCATCAGCAGCGAAGATAATACTACCACCGCTTCCCCGGTTTGTCAATAACTTTTTTCAAGTTTTTTATTTCTTTTTTAAAGGCCGTTTTCTGCTGCTCCCATCCCCTGTTTTACCCATGAGGGCATATAGTAGATCTGCAGTTTTCCGGTAACCGGATTGGTATTAATCTGTGAATCGATTCCAAAATACTTCCGGATATTCTCTCTGGTAAGAACTGCTTCCGGTGTGCCGCAGTCCACGATTCTGCCATTATACATAAAAATAATCTTTTCACAGTAAAGTGCCGCCAGATTCAAATCATGAATGGAAGAAAAAACGGTAACCTTCTGTTTTTTCAGAATATCCATAATCTGATACTGATAACTCACGTCAAGATGATTTGTCGGCTCATCCAGGACAATCATCCTGCTTTCCTGCATCAGTACTCTGGCCAGCAGTACCCTCTGTTTCTCTCCTCCGGAAAGACTCAGAAAGGACCGGTGCTCACAACCATCCATACCGACCTCCTGCAGATATTTTTTACAGAGTTTTCTGTCTGCAGCCGAATCTCCCTCCAGAAACTTCTTATGTGAATATCTTCCGAACATGACCATGTCAATCACTTCGAAATCAAATTCCATATTATTTTCCTGAGCCATCACTGCCATCTCTCCGGCCATTTTTTTAAAGGAAAAATTCAGCACATCATTTCCATCAATAAATACAGCATTTCGTTCAGGCCGGAAGGTACGGTATATATTTTTCAGAAGTGTTGATTTACCGCATCCATTGGGCCCCACAAGGCCGACAAATTCACCTTCGTCTACTTTCAGAAAAACGTTATTTAATATCTCTTTTCCACCAATGTTGTAACTGAGGTTTTTCACTTCTAAGCTCATATCTTCAACTACTTTCTGTTCGTACTGTTTCTGCGAATCAGATACAGAAAAAACGGTGCCCCGAAAAATGCGGAAATAACGCCAATGGGAAGCTCTTCCGGATCAATGATCACTCTTGATATCAAATCCGCTGTCATCGTAAACAATCCTCCTGCCAGAATTACCATCGGGATCAGTCTTCCGTGTTTTGAACCAATCAGATTCCGCACAATATGAGGAACCACCAGCCCAACAAAACCAATCACACCGCTGACAGATACCACAACTCCCGTGAGAATTGTAGAGGCTGCAATAATAATCAGTTTCAGTTTCTTCGTATCTGCACCAAGGGTTTCCGCCACATCATCTCCCAGCAGAAGTACATCCAGAGATTTGGACAAAATCAGAATTACGGCAACTGCAACTACAAATACAATGGCTACATACTTCACTTTGCTCCAGGTCGCTCCGCTTAGGGATCCCACCATCCAGTAAAGCGCTGTTTTGGTTTTATCCGAACCGGTATGATAACCATAAACAATCAGGTTGGTTACTGCGGTAAACAATGCCGAGGTGGCTATTCCGGCAAGCACCAGCTGCGTTGAAGTAATTCTTCCCCTGACTGTCGCAATCCGCATGGACAAGCTGATCGACAGCGCTGCGCCAATTGTAGCGCCAAATATGACAGAATAGCCACCCAGAAAGTGAAACCATCCCAGTATAATCACACAGACAGCACCGGCAGATGCCCCCGATGAAATACCGAGGACGTACGGATCGGCCATAGAATTTTTGGTCAGCGCCTGCATCAGTACGCCGCAAAGCGCCAGACCTGCTCCCACAATGAAAGCCATCATTACTCTGGGAAGACGTATGTTCCATATAATATTTTCCGTCTTTGCCTCCCAGACCGGTGTAAACATTTCCCGATGTGCGACTTTGTTTAGAATAATTTTCATAATATCTGCCGGAGAAACGTTGACCGCACCGATAGATACGGAAACGCACAGAGCCACACCAATAAAAATTACTGTAATCAAAAGAACCATGAAAAATCCTTTTCTCTCCTGTATTCCGGTTCTGCCTTTCATGCTGTCCTCCTGCCTGAATATCAGTCAGATGGGGTCCCAACCCCATCTGATACAAAACAAATACAAACCTTCCGTTCCCATGCTGCGCATCTGAACACAGAACAGGCAATTACCACCTCAAATGCGTAAAGCATTCAGGGAAAGAAAGTGACCTGCATCATTGCATTAAAACAGCTCCGGATAAAGCTGCTTCGCAATAATGCTGACCGTCTCAGCTGATCCTGCTGATCCCTGCATGTCACTGCAGCATGCAGAATAGATCCGTCCCTCTTTTACGGCTCTCAGATCTTTTGTAAACTCATTGGTCTCCAGAAATTCTCTCTTCTCCTCCGTGTCTCCATCATAATCCAGAATCAAAATCACATCAGGATCACGATCAATTACTTCCTCCCAGGAAGGTGTTGCCCAACCGGCTTCAATATCATCAAAAACAGAAATTCCGCCAGCCAGTTTGATAATCTCTCCCGGCATACCCTGGCAGGCTGTAAACGGTGCATCTTCACCGGAATCGTAAGCAAATACGGTTACCGGATCCGCATAAGCCTCTTCTCCGAGTGTATTTTCCACGTCCTGAAGCGTATCCTTCATTGCCTGAATTTTTTCTTCTGCCGTATCCTGGACCTTAAAAATAGCTCCCAGTGTCTCATAATCCTTATACAGGTCTTCAAATCCGGCATGGTCAGAGCATACGTACGGGAAATACATGGCAATACCATTTTCATTACAGAATTCCGAGCTGAAATTTTTGTCAGAGAAAACGGAATCCCATCCTACAAGGAAATCGCACCCTGTCTCCAGCAGCGCTTCTTTTGACATGGAGGAAAGTGCAGTGCCCGGTTCTACCAGCTGCGGCACTTCATCACGAGCCGGATATTCAGACACCGTGCTCCAGCAAAAACCTCTGGAATAACCGGCCATCTGAGCTTCCAGTCCAAGATCAAAGAAAAAATCTGCCATCTGATCACCGGATGCCACAACAGCAGACGGCATTTCTGTAAACGTATATTCCACGTTTTCGCCAAGCCCGGATCGTTCCAGATTTAAAGTAATCGTAACCGGTTCGTATTCCACTGTCCCTTCTTCCGCCAATGCCGTTGTACCACCTGACACAGCAAGTCCTGCCAACATGGAAACACTGAGTAACATACTGATTGTTCTTTTTTTCATAATGCCCACCTTTCTTTTGCCTTACTCTTTTCTGCAATACGTGTCTGCTGTACAGGAACAAAAGCAGGCAAGCCTGCCATCCGCTCCCTGTTCCCCTCACTCATGAGAGACCTGACTGCTTTTGCGCGCCGAGCGTGGTCAGCTTCGCTGACATTTTCTCTGCACGAGAGTGCGCATCCTCGCGGAGCGTTTTGTCGTATGAGAAACGAAGTTTTCCATACGACAAAAAAAGCATCATCTGTTCAAAACAGATGATGCAACCGTTTTTCTGCATCAGGGTACACTGCTCCCTTTTTTATTCTCCTGCATCGCCATAGACCGTGGCCGCAAAAGCACAATAAGCAGGTCTTCTGGCTTGCGCGGCAATCTCTGTCCGCCCTCTTCCCACTACAGTGAGGAACGGACTGCCTTGTTTGCGCTTACAGCGGCGGCACCGCACGGGATTCTCACCCGTTTCCCTTTTCACCAGCCCCGAACGGCTGACACTCATTGCGTTAAAATTATAACATATCAGTTTCAAAGAAACAACCCGGTTTATTTCTTGAGTTTCCGCAGTCTTATCTACCTGAAGCCCGCTCTACGGCATTGTCTATCCACAACTTTAAAAAAATGCCCAAAATATAAGGAATCCTTTTCCTTTTTGATGTAAAATTAAATCACCACAAAATAACCGTACT
>JAXEBU010000012.1:0-11983 GCA_034093895.1 Candidatus Choladocola sp.
AGCCGTCCGGAGGAATGGCGCGGCAGGACGGTTCCCGGTGTACTGTTGTCGGGCCATCATGGGAATGTGGACCGCTGGCGCCGTAACCAGTCGATTCTGCGTACACTGAGAAACCGCCCGGAGCTGCTGGAAAAAGCAGAATATGATAAAAAAGACAGGAAGTACATGAAATCCCTGCTCTGTGATGAAGCGGAAGACAGGATTACAGAAGAAGAAAAGAGAATTTTGGGAAAACTTCTTGCAATTTTGGATAATCCATGATAGAATCAAATGCGTTGTGAGAAAGAGATGGTCCTCTGTTACAGTCTGTATTAAGAACATCCGAGAATATAAGGAGGCACACAATGAACGAAATTATCAAAAACATTGAAGCTGCGCAGCTGAAAGCAGAAGTACCGCAGTTCTGTGTAGGTGATACCGTAAAAGTAGACGGTAAGATCAAAGAGGGAAACCGTGAGAGAATTCAGGTTTTCGAAGGAATCGTTATTAAGAAGCAGGGCGGAAGCGTCAGAGCAACATTCACTGTTCGTAAAAACTCAAACGGTGTCGGTGTTGAGAAGACCTGGCCGTTACATTCTCCGACCGTTGAGAAGGTAGAAGTTGTAAGACACGGTAAAGTAAGACGTGCAAAACTGAACTACTTAAGAGGACGTGTTGGAAAGAGAGCCAAAGTAAAAGAACTGGTGAAATAATGAATGGATCAGGGACAATTACATCATGTATATTGTCCCTGTTTGCGTTTATGAGGAAACAGGGAGGCGTAAATGAAGAAACGTAAGGCGAGACAGCGTACGGCCGGCAGTATGGAATTTGCCCAGGCACCTTCCGTACCATCGAAAAAGAAATCGGTCATCCGGAATATTTTCCTCTGGACGTTTGAGATCCTGGTTGTTATTCTGTTTGCATATGTGGTAGTATATTTCTACGGTCAGTCCAGAACGAATATCGGGCAGTCCATGGATATCACTCTGTCAGGCGGAGATACGGTGCTTCTGGATGTTCTTGCTTATCAGCTCGGTTCTCCGAAGCGGGGAGATGTGGTTTCTTTCAAACCGAACGGCAGTTCCACCAGCCATTCCAATATCAAACGCATTATCGGACTTCCCGGCGAGACAGTTCAGATAAAAGATGGTATGATATATATCAACGGTGAAGTATATCTGGAGAACAAGAGCTATCCGGTTATTACGAATCCCGGAATGGCAGCCGATGAGATCAGACTGGATGAAAAAGAGTATTTTGTTCTGGGAGACAACCGGAATAACAGCGAAGACAGCCGTTTTGCGGATATCGGACTGGTACGTTCGGAGTATATCGAGGGAAAAGTGTGGTTTGTCCTTTCTCCCTCCGAACACCGTGGTTTTTTGCGTGACTGACTGAACGCTTTACAAATAGAAAGAGCTTCGCAGAATACAGGAATGATCCGGAAGGGAGTATTCTGTCAGAGCTCACTGGAGGAATAGATGAATTATCAGTGGTACCCCGGTCATATGACGAAAGCACGCCGTATGATGCAGGAAGACATTAAGTTGATTGACCTTGTAATTGAGCTTGTGGATGCCAGAGTGCCGTATTCCAGCAGAAATCCGGATATTGACGAGCTGGGAAAGAACAAAGCGCGGCTGATTCTTCTGAATAAGTCGGATCTTGCGGATGAACGTCAGAACGGGTGCTGGGCGGAGCATTATCGCAGCAGGGGATATTATGTGGCAGAAATCAACGCAAGAAGCGGTGCCGGCATGAAACATGTACAGTCGGTGATCCGGGAAGCGTGTCAGGAAAAGATAGAGCGTGACCGGAAAAGAGGAATTCTGAACCGTCCTGTCCGTGCGATGGTAGTCGGAATTCCCAACGTGGGAAAGTCCACCTTTATCAATACGTTTGCAGGCAAAGCGTGTGCAAAGACGGGAAACCGTCCCGGCGTGACGAAGGGAAAACAGTGGATTCGTCTGAACAAAAGCGTGGAGCTGCTGGATACCCCCGGAATTCTCTGGCCCAGGTTTGAGGATCAGCTTGTGGGGCTTAAACTGGCTGTGATCGGTTCCATCCGGGATGAGCTGCTGCAGACAGAAGAACTGGCACTGTGGCTGCTGCGTTATATCCGGGAGCATTATCCGGGCAGCCTGCTGGAACGGTATCAGACAGAGGAAGTCGGACAGGAGACAGCGCTTCTGGAGCAGATTGCATTTCAGAGGGGCTGCAGACTGAAGGGAGACCTTCCCGACTGTGCAAAAGCGGCTGCGTTGATTATTGATGACTACAGAAGCGGCAGGCTTGGCCGCATTACTCTTGAGTTCCCTGACGGGGATTGAGACGGCAGGAGTGAAACAGAAGAAAGAGGTGCATAAGATGAGCAAACAGGAAAATCCGGAAACAGGTGCCGGAGAAAAACAGACAGATATGAAAAAGGAAATTATCAGCTGGATTTTTTATATTGGATTCGTAGTCGTGCTGACGTATCTGATCATCACTTTTGTGGGACAGCGTACGAGAGTGGACGGAAGATCCATGAATCCCACGCTGAATGACGGCGACAATCTGATTGTCGAGAAACTCTCCTACCGCTTCAGCGATCCGGAGCGTTTTGATATTATTGTATTCCCGCCGAAGGGCTCCAGTGAATACTACATCAAGCGTATTATCGGACTGCCGGGGGAGACGGTGAGAATTGACACAGAGGGAAATATTTATATCAACGATGAAATTCTCGAAGAGAATTACGGAAAAGAAACCATTCAGAATCCCGGCCGGGCCATTGAGCCCATCACCCTGGGGGAAGACGAGTATTTTGTTCTGGGAGATAACCGGAACAACAGTACAGACAGCCGTTCGGACAGAGTGGGAAATGTAAAGCGGGATTCCATCATCGGCCGTGCGTGGGTGAGAATCTGGCCGCTGTCTGACATTGGTTTCCTGAAACATCAGTAAAAGCGCGGATCAGTGTTTTGGAATCACTGAACTGCATCTGCCGCCGGTGCGGTATATCAGATGGAAGATGACTCCCGGGCGAGTCCTGAATAGGAAAGTGGTGATAAGACATTGACCAGAGAGAAAAAAAAGAAAAAAAGCCTGATCAGAGAAGTACTCAGCTGGATCCTGTATTTTATTCTCCTGTGTGGTTCAGTTTATCTGATCATCCATTATGTGGGAGAACGTACACAGGTCAAAGGTGAATCCATGTATCCGGCTCTGAGTAACGGAGACAATCTGATTGTGGACAAAATTACGTACCGTTTCAGAGATCCGAGACGGTTTGAGGTTGTGGTTTTTCCGTTCCGGTACCAGGAAGATACGTATTATATCAAGCGTATCATCGGACTTCCCGGCGAAACAGTGCAGATCTATGACGGAAAGATATATATCAACGGAAAAGAACTGAATGAATCCTACGGTTATGAAACTATCCGGAATCCCGGACTTGCATCAAAGGCAATTACCCTGGGAGAGGATGAATACTTTGTTCTTGGAGACAACCGAAACAACAGTGCCGACAGCAGGGAACCAAGCGTGGGCAATATTTCGCGGGATGATATTATCGGCCGCGCATGGCTGCGGATCTGGCCTTTCACATCGATTGGTTTTCTGAAACAGTGAGACAGGTATGGAAAGCATATGAAGAAAATTTCTGAGATAAAAACAGAATTTGCGCAGGCCGGCGACGAAGAGCTCCTGCATCTGTTTGCGGAATATGCAGACGATGCAAGGGCCGGCGTTGTCGGCCTGATTTCGCAATATAAAAAGAAACTGGAAAAACTGGATGCAGAGCGTGCACGTCTGGACAGAATGCGCGTGTATGAAAGAGAGTACGGCAGCTGCGGGCTTGTCTGCGGTGTGGATGAAGCGGGCAGAGGTCCGCTGGCGGGCCCCGTGGTAGCCGGGGCTGTCATACTGCCGGAAAACTGCGAGATCCTGTATCTGAATGATTCCAAGCAGCTGAGTGAAAAAAAGCGGGAACAGCTTTACGATGAGATCCGGGAGAAAGCTGTTGCATGGGGAATCGGCATGGCATCCCCGGCCAGAATTGATGAGATCAATATACTGCAGGCGACGTATGAGGCCATGCGGCAGGCCGTCGCTTCTCTGGATCCGGCTCCTCAGATCCTGTTAAATGATGCGGTGCGAATACCGGAGCTTACAATTCCTCAGGTGCCCATTATTAAAGGGGATGCAAAGAGTCTCTCCATTGCGGCTGCAAGCATTATGGCGAAAGTGACAAGAGACCGGCTGATGAGAGAGTATGACTGCGTTATGCCGGAGTATGGTTTTGCTTCTCATAAAGGGTACGGTTCGGCAGAACATATTGCCGCAATCCGGAAATTCGGTCCGTCCCCCATCCACCGGCAGACCTTTATCAAAAATTTTGTGGAATAAAAATCAGCGGTAAGCAGCAGAAGAAGGAAAGGACATCTGATTGGACAGAACTGGAAACAAACGTGCGATTGGCACCCGTTATGAGGTAAAGGCGGCAGCGTATCTGGAAACACTGGGATACCGGATCCTGAAGAAAAACTACAGATGCAGATACGGAGAGATTGATCTGATAGCGATGCATCGCGGTTACCTTGTCTTTGTGGAGGTAAAATACCGCAGAGATGAGAAGGCAGGCAGCGGAATGGATGCAGTGGATTCCGGAAAACAGCGCAGAATCATACGGGCAGCTTCCTGGTATCTGACAGAGCATCACAGGGATGCGGATACGCCCTGCCGTTTTGATGTGGTTTCGTTTGCAGGTGATACGATTTCTGTGATTCAGGATGCGTTCTGGTGCTGAGAACGACAATTCAGGGGGTAGTGTATGTTAAAAAGAAAAGGGGAACACTCGGTACTGCGTGAGAACAGAAAAGACGGAGTGCTTTATTTCACCTTTCCGGGTCTTGCCGGAGAGCGGCAGTTTGTACACGGGTTCAGCAGCCGGATCGGCGGTGTCAGCCAGAATGAGCTGGCCACAATGAATCTGAGCTTTTCCCGTGGAGATAAAGAAGAAAATGTAAGAGAAAACTACAGGCGCATTGCTTCTGCCATTGGATTTGATGACAGGAAGCTTGTCTGCTCCCATCAGACGCATACGAACAATGTCAGAGTGGTTACGGAAGCAGACTGCGGAAAAGGATACCTTTGTGACCTCGATTATCAGGATGTGGACGGACTGGTCACAAACGTGCCGGGGATTGTACTCGCAACCTTCTATGCAGACTGTGTGCCGCTCTATTTTGTGGATCCCGTCCGCCGTGCCGTGGGGTTGTCCCATTCGGGATGGCGCGGAACTGTCCGGGATATAGCAGGTGTTACAGTAGCGAAGATGCAGGAGGCATACGGCTCCGATCCTTCCGACATCCGTGCGGCAATCGGCCCCTCCATCTGCGCATCCTGCTATGAGGTGGGACCGGAGGTGATTGAGGAATTCCGGTCTGCGTATTCACCTTCCCTGTGGAATCTTCTTTTTGAACGCAGGAGCGGTACAGAGCAGAAGTATCAGCTGAACCTCTGGGAAGCCTGCAGGCAGAATATGCTGCGTGCGGGAATTCTGCCGGAGCATATCGAAGTCACAGATCTGTGTACGTGCTGCAATCCCGACATCCTGTTTTCTCATCGGGCTTCTCACGGAAAACGTGGAAATCTGGCGGCATTCCTCGGAATCCGCGCGTAATCAAATTCTGCCGGAGGATACATGGGATCACCGATCCTGTATATTCTCCGGCAGTCTGTTAACTGGCTTATTTATTCTTTTTCACTGTTCTTCTCACGCATACTGTTCAGAAGAAGATTGATTTTTTCTGTAGGTGACTCCACCTTGCTCAGCGTTGTGTCGTGATTCAGAGCCTCAATAATGGTGGCCAGGAATCTTGTCATATCAGCCTCCGCGTAATACGGCTTTGTGAAGATTTCGGGATCGCGGTAATTGAGATTCGTGGTGACTACCTTCGTAATATATCCTTTTTCGTAATATTCATCAAATTTCCGGAAACCGTCGGTAAACAGACCGAAGGTGGTACAGACGAAGACGCGCTTGGCATTTCGCTCTTTCAGCTGTTTTGCCACATCAAGCATACTCTCGCCGGATGATATCATGTCATCCACGATAATAACATCCTTTCCGTTTACAGAATCACCGAGGAATTCATGTGCCACGATGGGGTTCTTGCCGTTTATGATTGTGGAATAGTCGCGGCGTTTGTAGAACATACCCATATCCACACCGAGAATGTTGGAAAAATACACGGCACGCTCCATGGCACCCTCATCCGGGCTGATTACCATCAGATGATCATTGTCAATGCGGAAATCAGGTACCGTATCCACCAGAGCCTTCAGAAACTGGTACGTTGCCATAAAAGAATCGAAGCCTTTCAGCGGAATCGCATTCTGCACACGGGGGTCGTGAGCGTCAAAAGTAATGATGTTGGATACGCCCATATCCACCAGCTCCTGCAGTGCAAGAGAGCAGTCGAGAGATTCCCGTTTTGTGCGCTTGTGCTGCCTTCCTTCGTACAGAAACGGCATCACCACATTGATCCGTTTCGCTTTTCCTGTTGCGGCAGAGATGATACGCTTCAGATCCTGATAATGATTGTCGGGAGACATATGATTCTCATAACCGCATACGGAATAGGTCAGGCTGTAATTGCACACATCCACCAGAATGTACAGGTCGGCACCACGAACGGAATCATTGATCTGACCCTTGCCTTCGCCTGTCCCGAATCTGGGGCAGTGGCAGTCCAGAAGATAGGAATCGGCAAAGTATCCCGGCAGAATAAAGGAATTGTCGCCGGCAGAAAGCTTTTCATTTCTTGATTTTACCAGTTCCCGGTCAACGGCGGCTCCCAGCTCCCTGCATCCTTCCAGAGCTGCGATTTTCAGTGTGCCGACAGGTAAAATATGTTCCAGTTTATCGTAATCAGACATGGATAACCTCCGTGTATATTTATTTGCAGTAAAAAGCATACTGATTTACTGGTAATCAGTACTTGGAAAGTATACCATTTTGTAAAAGGTGCGTCAAGAAAATTGTCGAAAAGGAAAGGATATCTGAGACAGCAAAAGCATCCTCTGGTTGCATTTTGAAAACGGGAATAGTATACTCAAAACAAGTATTGACCAGAAACGGCTGTCCGGAACAGCTGTGATGAAAAAAGATGACAGATTGGAAAGAAAAGGAATTATGAAAAAAAAGAATCGGGAACACAGAATAAAGGAAGTCCTTCCCGGGAGCATAGCCGGGGAACTGGAACTGGAGCCGGGAGATACGCTTCTTGCGGTGAACGGGCAGGAAATTGATGATATTTTTGACTATCATTATTATACAAATGAAGAATATCTGACGGTACTGGTGCGAAAAGCGGACGGTGAAGAATGGGAACTTGAAATAGAGAAGGAATTTGAGGAGGATCTCGGAATCGTTTTTGAAAACTCCCTGATGGACGATTACCGTTCCTGCAGAAACAAATGTATTTTCTGTTTTATCGACCAGATGCCGAAGGGGATGCGGGAAACGCTGTATTTTAAGGATGACGATTCGCGGCTGTCTTTTCTCCAGGGAAATTACGTAACACTGACAAATATGAGTGATCACGATATTGACCGGATCATCCGTTACCGCCTGGAGCCGATCAATATTTCCTTCCACACCATGAATCCCGAACTGCGCTGCAAAATGCTGAACAACCGGTTCGCAGGTGATATTTTTCCGAAGGTACAGCGTCTTGCGGATGCGGGAATCGAGATGAACGGTCAGATTGTGCTCTGTAAGGGAGTCAATGACGGAGAAGAACTGAATGATTCGATCCGGAAAATGACGGAATACCTGCCCTGTCTGCGCAGTGTTTCCGTTGTACCCGTAGGACTTACAAAGTACCGTGAGGGACTGTACCCGCTGGAACCCTTTGACGGGGAGGATGCGGGAAAAGTCATTGATCTTCTGGAAAGCTGGCAGGAGAAAATATACCGGGAACATGGAATTCATTTTGTCCATGCTTCCGATGAATGGTATATTATGGCCGGAAGAGATTTCCCGGAGGAGGAACGGTATGATGGTTATCTCCAGCTGGAAAACGGTGTCGGCATGATGCGTCTTCTGATGGAAGAGACGGAGGAAGCTCTGTCCAGTCTGGAAGGTGATTCTGTCCAAAGAGAAATATCTCTGGCAACCGGCCGTCTGGCCGCACCTTATCTGAGAAAGATCGGTGACAGGATCACGGAAAAGTTTCCCGGTACTGTGCTGCGGGTTTATGAAATCAGCAACTGCTTTTTCGGGGAGCGGATTACGGTTTCCGGTCTGCTGACGGGAGAGGATCTGATCGGCCAGCTGAAAGGCAGGCCGCTGGGGGAAAAGCTTCTGCTTCCGTGTAACATGCTGCGCAGCGGGGAAGAGGTGTTCCTTGACGATATTACAGTACGGGAACTGGAAAATGCTTTACAAATAAAAGTTGATATTGTAAAATCAAGCGGATATGATCTGATTCGGGCTGTAACCGGCCGGGAATGGAATGACAGAAAAGAGGAGGATGTGGATGAGTAAGCCAGTAGTAGCAATTGTCGGACGTCCCAATGTTGGAAAATCAACGCTGTTCAATGCGTTGGCCGGAGAGAATATTTCTATTGTAAAGGATACACCAGGTGTCACGCGTGACAGAATTTATGCGGACGTTGAGTGGCTGAATATTAATTTTACCCTGATTGATACAGGCGGTATTGAGCCTGAGAGCAAAGATATTATTCTGTCCCAGATGCGTGACCAGGCACAGATCGCCATCGACACCGCAGATGTGATTCTGTTTATGGTGGACTGCCGCCAGGGACTGGTGGATGCTGATGCAAAGGTTGCGGACATGCTTCGCAGATCGCACAAGCCGGTGGTGCTTGCTGTGAACAAAGTGGACAATTACGAAAAATATATTGCAGAAGTATATGAGTTTTATAATCTCGGAATCGGAGATCCGTATCCCGTCTCTGCCAGCAACAAGCTGGGCATCGGAGATATGCTGGATCAGGTGACGTCCTATTTCAGCCACGACGGACTGGAGGAGGAAGAGGATGACAGACCGCGGATTGCCATCGTAGGCAAACCGAATGTCGGAAAATCATCTCTGATCAATAAGCTTCTGGGAGAAAACAGACTGATTGTATCAGATATAGCAGGAACAACGCGTGATGCTGTGGATACGGCTGTGAAATGGCAGGGACGGGAATACGTCTTTATCGATACGGCAGGATTGCGCAGGAAGAACAAAATCAAAGAGGAGCTGGAACGTTACAGTATTATCCGTACCGTGACTGCTGTCGACCGGGCAGACGTGGTCGTGATGATGATCGATGCCACGGAAGGCGTGACGGAGCAGGATGCAAAAATTGCAGGTATCGCTCATGACCGTGGAAAAGGAATTGTCATTGCCGTAAACAAATGGGATGCCATTGAGAAGGATGACAAAACAGTTTACCGCTATACAGAAGAAATCAGAAAGGTTCTTTCTTATATGCCTTATGCGGAAATCCTGTTTATTTCCGCAGAGACGGGACAGCGGCTTCCGAAACTGTTTGAGACCATCAATATGGTGATTGACAATCAGACCATGCGGGTTGCCACCGGTGTTCTCAATGAGATCATGGCAGAAGCAGTGGCGCTGCAGCAGCCGCCTTCAGACAAGGGAAAACGGCTGAAGCTTTACTATATTACACAGGTATCTGTGAAACCGCCGACGTTTGTGATTTTTGTCAATGATAAAGAGCTGATGCATTTCTCCTACACAAGGTATCTGGAGAATAAAATCAGAGATACCTTCGGCTTCAGGGGTACATCTCTGAAGTTTATCATCCGGGAACGAAAGGATAAGGAAAACTGAGATGGAACGTTTGGTATGTCTTGCAATTGGATACGTATTTGGACTTTTTCAGACAAGCTATATTTATGGAAGGCTGCATGGAATTGACATCCGGGATTACGGCAGCGGAAATGCAGGCACAACCAATATGCTGCGGACGCTGGGAAAAAAGGCGGGCGCAGTGACGTTTCTGGGGGATGCGCTGAAGTGTGTGGCTGCGGTGCTGCTTGTGCGGTTTCTCATGAGAGACCGTTATCCGGAAATACTGGCGCTGCTCAGCTTCTACACTGCGGCAGGCGTGATCCTGGGACATAATTTTCCGTTTTATCTGAATTTTCACGGCGGGAAGGGAATTGCGGCAACGGCGGGACTGATTCTGTCTCTGAACTGGATTCTGACACTGTGTGCTCTCGTGACATTTGCGGTGACACTCTGCCTGACCCATTACGTTTCCCTTGGTTCCCTGCTGATTTACGTCGGCTTTTTTATAGAGCTGATTGTGCTGGGGCAGAACGGAGCTTTCGGGATGTCACAGAATTACCTGAATGAAATGTATCTCATCGGAGCAGTTCTGATGGTACTGGCGTTCTGGATGCACAGGCAGAATATTGTCAGGCTGATTCACGGTGAAGAGAGAAAGACGTATCTGATCAGGAAAAACAGATAGTGCCGGGAGGAAATTATGGTAAAAACGGGAGTGATCGGTGCGGGAAGCTGGGGAACGGCTCTTGCAATTTTACTGAAGGAAAACGGAAATGAGGTGACACTCTGGTCGCACAGAGAGTCTGAAGCAGAAAAAATCAGAAGGACGAGATGCCTTGCACCAAAGCTTCCCGATGTTGTCATTCCGGAAGAGATCACCGTTACATCGGATCTGGAAGAAGCAGTCCGGGACAAAGAGGTGCTCGTTCTCGTTGTGCCTTCCACCTGCGTACGGGAAACTGCGGCGAAAATGCGTCCGTACGTGAAAGCGGGAACGGTGATTGTCAGTGCCTCCAAGGGAGTGGAAGAGAGCACTCTGATGACGATGACAGACATTATTGAAGAGCAGATACCGCAGGCGGAAGCGGCTGTACTGTCGGGACCGAGCCATGCGGAGGAAGTGGCCAGAGGGCTTCCGACGACCTGCGTGGCAGGAGCCGGAAGGGAAGAGACGGCCAGATTTCTGCAGCATCTTTTTATGAGTCCCTGTTTCCGCGTCTATATCAGTTCGGACATGCTGGGAATTGAGCTGGGCGGTGCACTGAAAAACGTCATTGCGCTTGCAGCCGGAATTGCTGATGGACTGGGTTACGGAGATAATGCGAAGGCGGCGCTGATTACGAGAGGAATGGTGGAAATCGGACGTCTCGGAATAAAGATGGGCGGAAAGCTGGAGACCTTCTCCGGCCTGACCGGAATCGGAGATCTGATTGTAACGTGCGCCAGCATGCACAGCCGTAACAGGCGGGCAGGCATTCTTCTGGGTAAGGGGTATTCCATGGAGGAAGCCATGAAAGAAGTAAACATGGTGGTGGAAGGTGTGTATTCCGCCAAGTCGGCACTGAAGCTTGCAAAGAAATATGGGGTGGAACTGCCGATCATTGAGCAGGTCAATCACGTGCTTTTTGACGGAAAGGATCCGAAAACAGCGGTGGGTGATCTGATGCTCCGGGATCCGAAGCTGGAAAACTCGCTGATTCCCTGGGAAAATCAGTGATACGCAATCGGGGATAAAACTTGTTGTTTTTTTAACAAAATAAAGAATTCAGAAAAAATAAAGCATTCAGAAAAAACCGTGGTAAAATGTGCATAATAATTTACCGCGGTTTTTTTGTGATTAAGAAAAAAGATATGAAAAAAGTTCTAAAAAAAGTACATCTCTTCGGTTGTGGTAAAATAAAGAATATGATATAATACACCCAAATGTTACAATATATTTGAGTATGTCAAAAAAATAACGATATATTGTGGAAAGGAGAGATGGCAATGCACTTGATTCACGACGAAAACGGCAATCTCTGTGCACACACCCACGAGCATGAACATACCCATACGCACACGTATGAACATTCACATGCTCACAGCCATGAGCATGGCCACGAGGAAGATCATCATCATTCTCACGACCAGGGCGAATGTGCATCAACAGCCTGCGACAGCGGCTGCGGCGGATGCGGGCACAC
>JAXEBU010000013.1:0-17606 GCA_034093895.1 Candidatus Choladocola sp.
CTCACCTCTACGTGTTCTGTAGTGTGTCAGTCTTATAAGAAGATAATATCAGAAGGAAGACAGATTAGATAGCGAAAAATCAATGCATCAGTTTCATGACGCATTGGTGTCTTTCGCAGAAAGACGGGAAATAATGATGAAATCAAGAAGCAGCTTGGAATCGGACTTCAGGTCTCCTCTATTACAATGACGGTATTCTACATAATTCTACTTTATATTTGGAAATATACTTTCTATGAGATGGAAGCACCTGTTGTGTTAGAAATCATTATTTGGGTTTCTGCGGTGATTAGAATTGTAATTTGTTTCCTGCCACAGAATAACTGGTGTAGTGATGAAGGAAATCTGAAATTATCCATTATCAGGAATGCAGTATTTGCAGTAACAGGAATAGGAGAAATCATTTTGTATGCTATTTCCGGTAATACATATGGGTATCATATGACCAGAATGGCAGCAGCAATAATTATTTCTTTTGGATGTTATCTGCCGGTAGCTTTGCTTAGTAAAAAAAGACCGAAAATCGGAATGCTAATGATTCCTAAGACTTGTGCATATATCTGGATAATTGTTATGGGATTGCAGTTACTATTCTGATTCTTGAATAACAGAATACGGATATATTTTTTGGGACTTGTGCGTCCTGAATCAATTAGCTTATTGAAATTTGGAGGAATACTATGAGATATGACTGGATGGATGAATACCTTATGGCTAAGCGGGGGGGGTGAAAAGGATTTTAAAGAAGAATGGAACTGGAGGCGATACATGATTAATGGAAAAATGTTCGCTGCCCTCTGTTTTGATGACAATAATAGAGAGTCACTGATCACGCTGAAGCTGGAGCCTGTGGAAGGGGATTTCTTACGCCGGCAGTACGAGGATATCATCCCCGGGTATTATATGAACAAGGTTCATTGGAATTCTGTGAGGGTTGAAGGGGATGTTCCGGATGATTTGCTGAAGGATATGCTGGATAAATCTTATCAATTGATTTTAAGGGCTTTCAGTAAGAAAAAGCAGGCTGAGATTCTGGGATTGTAAAAGTGACTGTTTTGAACAGGAAGTTGTACCCGGAATTGCAGCAGAGATATTGTGCCGCACCGGATTCGGGTTTCTGTCCCTGCTATAATGTGGGTGACGAGTTTGTTTTCTATCGTGACGATGAGCGTGATGACTTCTGGCAGTATTGAAAAATACTATTATTTTTTGAAAAAGCTGTCGTAGCAACGGAGGGTTGCTTGTCAAAGTCAGAGTTTCAGTCCATAATAACGGTATCTTATTCTACCAGGGGGGAAAACAGGTATGGAAATGCGGGATATTCTTAAAAAACTGCGTGAAAATAA
Organism: Candidatus Choladocola sp.; assembly: GCA_034093895.1. Lineage (GTDB taxonomy): Bacteria > Bacillota > Clostridia > Lachnospirales > Lachnospiraceae > Choladousia. The sequence continues at coordinate 1,347 of JAXEBU010000013.1, forward strand.
TAATCTGACACAGGAACAGCTGGCGGAGCGCATGATGGTTACCAGGCAGGCTGTCAGCCGCTGGGAAAATGGCGAAACGCAGCCAAACACAGAAACGCTGAAACTGCTGTCAAAAGAGTTTAATGTGTCAATCAATACGCTTCTTGGCTCACCGCGGCAGCTCATCTGCCAGTGCTGTGGAATGCCGTTGAGTGAGGACAGCTTTATCAGCCGGGAAGCGGATGGAAGTTATAATGAGGATTACTGTAAATGGTGTTTTGCAAATGGTGAGTTTGCATATCAATCAAAAGATTCTTTGATTGATTATCTTGTTGGCCATATGCCTAATCCGGAAAATCTGAAGGATGAGGAGAGACGCATTCAATATGATTTGTATCTTTCACAGTTGAAACATTGGAAATGACAGGCAGATATGCAGTCAGGGCAGAGCAGGGAATTCCTGCTGAAAACAGTTTAAAATTAAATGATGACGAACTGTAAAACCTGTGATAAAATATCAAAAAAGAAGGAAGATGAAGTGCATGGATACACAGATTGATATTATATTGCAGGGAGGCCAGTTTAAGAAGCTGCTGGAAGAACAAAGTGTTGAGCTGCGTCGGAAATATGATATGAAAAGAGCAGAACTGGAGATTCTGTACTTTTTATCAAAGTGTGGAACCAATAATACGTCTACCGATATTCACCGGCAGCTGATGATGAATCGGGGACATATCTCTCAGGCGGTTGATAATCTGTGTCGACGGAATTACATTATTGCGATACCGGACAAGAATGACAGAAGATATGTCCATTATGAAATATCGGATCATGCGCAGGAACTGGTAAGGGAAATGACAGACAGAAGAGAATCCATGATTCAGAAAATTTTAGAGGGAGTGTCAGAAGAAAAGTTTAAGATTTATCGGGAAGTTTCCGAGATAATCAGAAAAAATATCAATGATTTGATAATGGATCACTCATAAACGCAGGGGGCCCCTGGCTCATTCTATTGACAGAAAAAAGATCCGTGCTATAATACTTAAAAATAGTTTAAAAATAAAGCAAACAGAAAACAGGGAGATGGCTGGTACATCTCTCTTTTTATCTGAATCAGACAGATCCCTCACTTCAAATGAGCAGACTGCAGAGGAGAAAAAATATGTTAGAAAAACTTGCGGGCCCCATAATAGGGGCATTGATTGGTTACTGTACAAATTATATTGCTGTAAAAATGTTGTTTTATCCGAAAAAGGAAGTGAGAATTTTCGGACATAAACTTCCATTTACTCCGGGAGCAATTCCAAAAGGCAAGACAAGGCTTGGCAGAGCGATCGGAAATATTGTAGCGGATGATCTTCTGACGGAAGAGGATATCAGACAGAAAATGATTTCTCCGGAGACCGAAAATGCAGTTGTGGATCAGATCATGCATGGATTGTCCACGGATCTGCAGACATGCATTTCAACAGTATGTCCGTCTGAAACAGACAGGGAATCGATAAAGAGGAAGCTGATTTCGGTATTATCAGATCAGATTCTGGATTCCGTTCATCATATGAACCTGAATGAACTTATTGTACAGGAAGCAGGAAAAGCAGTGAAAGCCAAAACAAAAGGCACTATGCTGGAAATGTTCCTGAACGATGAACTGCTGAATTCTCTGATTCAGCCGGTCGGCGGCAAAATTGAAAAATACATTGATGAAAAAGGCCCGGAGTTTATCAAAACAGGAATAGAATCGAAAATGGATGAACTGGAAGAGCAGTCTGTGATTGATCTGTGCAGTCATATGGATATTTCAGAGTCGGATCTTAGGAAAACAGCAGCATCTTTTTATCGCAGAGCGGTTGATGCGGTGGTCGGCAGACTGATGGAAAATCTGGATATTGCAGGAATTATCGAGGAGAAGGTCAATGCAATGGATGTTGACAGTCTGGAGATAATGGTTCTGACGGTGATGAAAAAGGAACTGGATACGATTGTAAATCTGGGTGCTTTGGTAGGAGCAGTGTTGGGTATTCTGAATATGTTTCTTTAAAGGCTAAGTGATCAGTCGCTCATCTCAGCTGCGAGGGCATGAAGGGAGGGCATGAATTCTGACTGGACTTTTGCAGGTTTTCAGACTAATATAGGTTACAGAAGAGATACATCAGACGAAAGAAGATTCAGAAGAAGGAGAAAAGATATTATGCTGGAAACAGGAACAAAAGCACCATCATTTTCACTGCCGGATCAGAACGGCGATATTCACACATTGGAGGAGTACAGGGGAAAGAAGGTAATCCTTTATTTCTATCCGAAGGATAATACTGCCGGCTGTACAAAACAGGCCTGCGGTTTTGCAGAGCGCTGGCCGCAGTTTACGGAAAAGGGAGCTGTTATTCTCGGCATCAGCAGGGATTCAGTGAAATCTCATAAAAATTTTGAGACGAAATATGAGCTGCCTTTTACACTGCTCTCCGATCCGGAGCTTCTGACCATTCAGGCATACGATGTCTGGAAAGAGAAAAAGAATTACGGAAAGGTTTCCATGGGAGTTGTCCGTACTACTTATCTGATTGATGAGGAGGGCGTGATTGTCAGGGCCATGGATAAGGTGAAAGCGGCAGATAATCCGCAGCAGATGCTGGAAGCACTGGAATGAGATTGAGGAAAGAGATACATGCCTTTTAAGATTGTTCGAAATGATATCACAAAAATGCATGCAGATGCCATCGTTAACACTGCCAACCCGGAGCCGGTGATTGGCAGCGGAACGGACAGCGCAATTTACAGTTCCGCCGGGGAGAAACGACTGCTGGAGGAGCGGAGGAAGATTGGCAGAATAGACAGAGGACAGGCTGCGGTTACCCCCGCTTTTGATCTGAACGCGAAATATATTATTCACACGGTGGGACCTGTGTGGAAGGATGGCACGTGGGGAGAAGGGAAGATTCTGCGTTCCTGTTATGAGAACAGCCTGAAGCTGGCAAAGGAATATGGCTGTGAGAGCATTGCTTTTCCGCTGATTTCCACCGGTGTGTACGGATTTCCGAAAGATCAGGCTCTGCAGATTGTTGTCTCTGTTGTCAGCCGGTTTCTGACAGAAAACGATATGATGATTTATCTCGTTGTTTTCGATAAGAGAGCTGTCAGACTGTCAGAGAGACTGTTCGAGAAAATCGAATCGCAGATTGATGATGCATACGTGCAGATCAGACATCAGGAAGAGTACGGAAGAGATTTTGTAAGGCCGAATAGGGCAAGACCGGATATGGTGGGACCGGAAGCGGCAGGCCGGGATATGGCAGGCCGGGATATGGCAGAACCGGAAGTGGCCGGGTCGAATATGGCAGAGTCATGGGTGAACCGTCCTGTTAAGGATGGATTTTTCGGCTCCTCCGCTGGAACAGTCAGAAAGCGGCTGTCGGATCTGATGAAGCAGAAGCAGGAAACGTTTCAGCAGATGCTGCTTCGCCTGATCCGGGAAAAAGGTATGACGAATGCTGAGGCTTACACCAGGGCAAATCAGGACAAAAAGCTGTTCAGCAAGATCAAGAATAATCCGGATTATCAGCCCAGGAAGAAAACGGCGCTGGCTTTTGCCCTGGCGCTGGAATTAAACATGGATGAAACGAAAGATCTTCTGGCCCGTGCCGGTTATGCATTGTCACCAAGCAGTGACTTTGACAGGGTGATCAGTTACTGCATAGAGACAAAGGAATACAACATTTATGAGATTGAGATCATACTGTACGATCTCGGACTTGATACGCTCTGCAATTATTAGACAGAAGCACAGTCTCCTCAGAAGTATTTTTAAAGGTCGCTTCCGGGGAGACCTTTTTTATGTCTGCATGCCGTATGATTACTTCAACAATGAAAAGGCGTATACGGGAAAGCCGCAACAGCGGACTCCGGATAGCCGGTTTATGAAGGAGGCAGGTAATATGCGTAAAGGTTTAACGGAATTAGTGTTTATTCTGGACAGAAGCGGCAGCATGAGCGGAATGGAAAAAGATACCATCGGAGGTTTCAATTCTCTGATCAGCAAACAGAAAAAAGAGGAAGGGAAAGCATTCATCTCAGTGGTGTTATTTGATGATCGGCAGGAGGTACTGTATGACAGAGTCGATCTTGAAAAGATCGAAATGATGAATGAGAACCAGTATTATGTGCGCGGCTGTACGGCACTTCTCGATGCCATCGGAGGAGCGGTTCACCATATCGGAAATGTGCATAAATATGCGAGGGAAGAGGACCGTCCGGAGAAAACGATTTTCATCATCACTACAGACGGTATGGAGAATTCCAGCCGCAGATATACTTATGAAAAAGTCAAAGCCATGGTGGAAAGACAGAAAGACCGGTACGGATGGGAGTTTCTGTTTCTGGGAGCAAATATAGACGCGATTGCGGCAGCGGGGAGATTTGGCATTCAGGCTGACCGGGCAGTGAATTATGAGTGTGACCGTGAAGGAACAGAGCTGAATTACAAAGTAATCAGCAGAACCGTTTCCAGAGTCAGGGCCTCAGCCGCTCCGACAGCAGCGATGGCAATGAATGAGTGCGATGACTGGGCGGATGAGATCCGGGAGGATTACGGAAAACGTCACGGCAGAAACGGAAGATAGCTCTCAGACAGACAGGCGCAGCGTAACAGCCGGGACTTGTCTGAACTGTTACGGTGTGGGGAGTCCGGTGTAAAATATCGGACTCCTTTTTCTTGCTTTTTTGCGACCTATCCCCTATACTAATAAATAGTCAATTGTGAATAAAAATGACTCATTTTCAAATACTAAAAATTATTTCTGAATATCAGGTTTTGCGGAACTGGAGGTAAAGATGAAAAACTGGAAAGCACTCATTGCAGGATTACTGTTTATCTGCCTGGTGCCAATGCTGCCGTCAGCGATGTTGTTTGCTGAGGAGGGCGGTGAAGAGCAGGAGACGGAGTACGAGGAGCCGATTCCTGATTCCTATTATGCTCCCATTCAGTCAAATGAGAGGAAAGGCTGGCCGCAGGGGCCTGCCATAGAGGCAGTCTCTGCAGTGGTTATGGATATGGATACCGGTGTCTGTCTTTACAGCAAACAGGCGACGGAAAAACGGTATCCGGCCAGTATCACGAAAATAATGACGACTCTGCTTCTGATTGAGAACTGTGATCTTGATGAGGAAGTGACGTTTTCTGAAATAGTTTATGATCTGGACGAGGGAAGTTCTCATCTTGGAATTCAGCCGGGAGAAACAATGACGCTGCGGGATGCGGCATACGGTATCATGCTTGCTTCTGCAAATGATATTTCCAATGGAGTTGCCGAATATATCGGAGGAAGTATCAGTGGTTTTGCTGATATGATGAACGAAAAAGCAGAAGAACTGGGGTGTGTGAATACACATTTCTCCAATCCGCACGGATTGTGCAGGGAAGATCATTACACGTGTGCGTATGATATGGCACTGATTGCTGCAGCTGCCTATGAAAATCCGGTTTTCCGTGAAATTGTGGGGACGCGTGAGTATACGATTCCCGAGACGAACCTTGTGGAGGAAGAGAGATCTTTCCTGAATCATCACAAAATGATACAGAAGGACGAGTCTTTTTACCGGGAATGGTGTACAGGAGGAAAAACAGGTTTTACTACGGACTCTCTGAATACACTCGTCACGTATGGTGAGAAGGACGGGCAGCGTCTTGTATGCGCTCTGCTGAAAGTAAACGGAGCAGAAAAGGCGTACAATGAGACGACTGCAATTATGGAATACAGTTTCGATAATTTTATAACAGAAAAGTATGAAACCGGCAGTACAGAAGAGAGTTTTTATGATATAATGAATCTCAGATATCTGGGAGATGCCGCCGGATTTCAGTCATCTGCCTGGGAACGGAAACCGCTGACGGAAGGAAGCGTCTGCCGTACTGTCCCGAAGTCGGCTTCTGACAAAGATATCGATTGTGTTGTTACGGAAAAGGACGGAAACAGAGTCACTTTTTCCTATGAATATAATGGATGTACGGTGGGATATGCATACGGTGTTTTCCAGCCGATTTACGTTCCGGTGCAGCTTTCTTTTGAACGTGATACGGACACTGCAGTCAGTGCTTCGGGAACTTCTTCCACGGATAAAATCCAGATAGAGAGTTTTGATGATGTGCTTGTGCAGACCGTTGAGATATTTGATGCCGGATATCAGGCGGCAAAAGAATATACGGAAAAGAATCCGTTGCAGGTAATTGCAGGTGGAGCAATTTTGCTGGTTGTTCTGGTTATTTTTATTATCGTACTGATATTCAGGAGCACCGCAAATTACAGAATACAGAGGCGCAGAAAACAGGAGGAGCAGGAGCGGAAAAAGAGAGAAGAAGAAATAGAAAGAATGACAACTGCTGAAATAGAAGCGGAGCTCCGTGCAGTTATGGAGCAGGAGCGATTGCGGAAGGAGCAGGAGAAACAGGCTGAGGCCGAGGCAGAGAGGGCTGCCGAAATGGCCAGAGAGGCAGAGGAAAAGTCTCATGAGACAGAACGGCTTCTTGATGAGCTTGAAAAAGAGAGACAGGAAAGAATGGCATCAAAACAGTAAAAAGATAAGAGTATAAATAGTTGTATAAGAAGGGATGGATAAAGTATGAATTGGGTTGCGCCGATCAAAGACGAAGAAACACTGGAAAAATTTAAAGCCAAATTGCGGGAGATGGATGATAAATACTATATCATGTTTGAAATCGGGGTGGGAACCGGACTTCAGCTTCAGGATATTCTGAAATTCAAAAATAAAGACATCAGGGGAAAAGACAGTATTGAGGCAAGCATCGGAACAAAGAATATCAGGAGAACCTTTCTCATTCCGCCGGAATTAAAAGAGATTATTGAAAAATATACGGAAGGCAAGGATCCGGATGCCTATCTGATACTGGGACATGCCAGCTCCCCGGCTCCGCTGTCAAGGGAGCAGGCGTATCGTGCACTGAAAAGCGCCGGAAAAAGTATGGGTCTGACATCCATCGGAGCGCAGACGATGAGAAAGACGTTTGCATGGAGATACTATAAGTCAACGGGCGATATTTATTATCTCCAGAACCTTCTGAACCATGCTTCCCCTTCCATTACGTATCGTTATATCGGCGAAAAACCGAATGTAGAAGTGTATCTGCGTAAAATGACTCCGGAGGAGAACGAGAGGAGCCGTTACATGCTGTATAAGAACGGAAATGGAAAGAAGCGGATTGAAGAATTGAAAAAAGTTCTGACCGATATTGGCAACGAGATGGACAATCCATTGAATAATGACGCATATTATGGAAAAGTGGACTGCCTTCTGGCTGAGATGGAAGATCTGGTGTCCAATTTTAACAGAACAAAATAACAGAAGGGATGCTGTTTCGTGCAGCATCCCTTTTTGAACGGTATCCGTTTTATTCCGTCCTGTTTCTGGTGAATTCTTTCCTCAGTCGCCGCTTCAGCTTCTGAATCTCCTTTTTTTCCTTAATGGAATAAGCGTCCTCCCTGGAAATCAGCTTCTGGGTTTTGACTGCGTAGAACATACCGTCTTCTCTCTGGCGAAGGCGGATTTTTCCTTTCAGGAATCCGTGCTTTTCACAGTGCGCCAGACAGTAGTAATTGCTTCCGCCGGATGAAAACCAGCGGATTTTTTTCTGTGCATTTTTGCGACAGAGATAGCACGTTGTGGAAGTGACAGTACGGTCCTTCATGGCCTGTATTTTTGTCTCAAAGGGCTTGGAGACAAATTTGGCATACGTACTGTACTGAAGGTAGATTTCCTGCCGCCTGCTGTCTGGTGTATGAAAATAGTCTACGGAAGAATTGGACTGAATCTGATGTTCATCCAGTTTTTCCATAATCTGTGAAGTATAAAAAGCATCACTGAGCGCACTGTGAAAAGGAATGGTTTTTGGAATATGAAGATAATCCACAGCGTACTCCAGCGATCTTCTCGTTTTTCTGTCTTCATAAACGATGCTGAAAATTTTCTGTACATCAAAATAGAGCAGTGGAAACGGAAAAGGAGAAGGTATGTGATAATAAGCCATATTTCTCTGAAGCTCTGTCAGATCGGCAGGACCCCAGGTGCAGAATACGGGATTCTCTCCGCACCATCTGAAAAAATCATCTATAACTGCGGGAAAAGCACGTGCATTCTCAAAATCAATCGTCCGGAGAGCGACAATTTCCTGTGTGATGTGATGCAGCGTCCTGTATACCTGCGGTTTGACAACTTCACGAAACTGCATTTTTGACATATTATTTTCCGGATTGATTCTTACAGCGCCGATTTCAATGATTTCAAAAGGGAGATGTTTTTCTCCTTCGGACTTACCATTTGGACACTGATTCCATTCTAAATCTAATATAATGTAATTCATAACCGTATAGACTGTTACGTCTGGCTCCTCTAGTTTATCATCAGAATGATCTGCGTTGAAAAATAACCTGCTTGTAGTATACACAAACAGATGAAAAATTACAAGGTTTCGTCAAGATGTATAGGAAAAATATAAAAATTCGTCAAAGTGCTGTTTTATGAAAATAGAAGAAAGCATCATGAGCAGAACTTACAAGCCGGGAAAAAAATCTTTGTACAGTTATGGTATGGCGAAAAAGAGTCTGTTTTAGTATACTCTACTCATACAAAACAGCCCGGAAAATCCGGGCAACGGTAATGATCAGATTAGGGAGGATTCGTAAATGGCAAGTTTATCATTATCACACATCAATAAGACATATCCGAATGGATTTGAAGCTGTAAAAGATTTTAATCTTGAGATCGAAGACAAAGAGTTTATCATTTTTGTAGGACCGTCAGGATGTGGAAAATCCACAACACTTCGTATGATCGCAGGACTGGAAGAAATTACATCCGGTGAACTGAAGATTGGTGACAGAGTTGTTAATGATGTAGAGCCCAAGGACAGAGATATTGCAATGGTATTCCAGAGTTATGCTCTGTATCCGCACATGACAGTTTATGATAATATGGCATTCAGCCTTAAACTGAGAAAAGTTCCGAAGAATGAAATTGACAGAATGGTAAGAGAAGCCGCAAAGATTCTTGATCTTGAGAAACTTCTTGACCGTAAGCCGAAGGCTCTCTCCGGTGGACAGAGACAGCGTGTGGCAATGGGACGTGCAATTGTCCGTGAGCCGAAGGTATTCCTGATGGATGAGCCGCTGTCCAACCTGGATGCAAAGCTTCGTGTACAGATGAGAACAGAGATTTCCAAACTGCATCAGAGACTGGGTGCTACGATCATTTACGTAACACATGACCAGACAGAGGCTATGACACTTGGTACCAGAATCGTTGTTATGAAAGACGGCGTTGTTCAGCAGGTAGATACTCCGCAGAATCTTTACAATGCTCCGGGAAATCTGTTTGTTGCAGGATTTATCGGATCACCGCAGATGAATATGGTGGATGCTGTTGTTGATGTAAAGGGAAATGATGTATATCTGAAGGTTGGAAAGACCAACATCAAGCTTCCGGCAGCAAAAGCGAAGAAGCTGATCGACGGCGGATACAACGGAAAGACTGTTGTTATGGGTATTCGTCCGGAGGATCTGAAGGATGATGCAGAGGCAATTGCAGCAGCAGGAGAGGCAGCACTTGAGTCAAAGATTGAAGTATATGAGCTTCTCGGTGCGGAAGTATATCTGTATTTTACAATTGAAGGAAGCAATTTCACAGCAAGAGTTAATCCGCGTACTACTGCAAGAACCGGAGATACCGTTAAATTTGCTCTGGATCTCGAGAAGATTCACGTATTTGATAAAGAAACAGAACTTGCAATTACAAATTAAGATGCTTATTAGACTGAGGACCGTAGAACTGCGGTCCTCTTTTTTTAAATATATTCTAAATCTGCCCACCGGAAAATGTCCTGCAATGGAATTATGCAAAATTAATAAAAAAGCAAATAAAACAGATAAAATATTGACAGATTTATGAAATGATGATACTATTAAAACGATTTAATTGAACGTAATGGATAAAAATAATTGAAAAATGCAGCCCGAAAAATACAGTATGAACTGATGGAGGGCAGGATGGCGAGACGTGTTAAAGACCGTGCAACAATGAAAGACGTAGCGGCACGTGCAGGGGTATCCATAGGAACGGTTTCTCATGTGCTGAACCGAACGGCTTCCATATCGGCGGAGACGAGTGAACGAGTACGTCAGGCTATGGAAGAACTGAATTATGTGCCGAATGCGATGGCGAGAAATATGCGGATGAAGACGAATCATGTGATCGGTTTGCTGATTCCGAATCTGACGAATAATTTTCATGCAAAGATTGCCAGTGAGTTTGTAAACATTGCTGATCAGAACAAGTATGAGGTGCATATTCTGGGATATGAGTATTCTCTGGAACGTGAAAAGAATGTAATTTACAATTTGCTGGAATACAGTGTCGGAACAGTGATTATCGTGAACGGATGGGGCGATGAACGGTATATTCAGGAACTGATAAAGAGAGGCATTCGGGTTATTCTGGCGGACAGGCGTTCCGATCTGTCCGATGTTGTCAGTGTGGAATTTGAAAATTATCAGGCGATAAAAGACGCAGTTTCCTGTCTGCGAAAAAAAGGATATCATTCTGTGGGATTTATTTCGGAACCGCTGAACCTGACAAATCTTCAGGATCGATTTAAGGCGTATCAGGAAGGTCTTGCAGAAAACGGATATGAGTTTCGCGAGAATCACGTTTTTATATCACAACAGCTTTGCCTGGATAATGTGAAAAACGGTTACTTATATATGAAACAGCTGTTGCGGATGAAAAGAAAAGAAGATCTGCCGGAGGCATTTCTGGCATCTTCCGATCTTCTGGCGCTTGGCATGCTTCGGGCGATCAGTGAAGCGGGATACCGCGTTCCGGGAGATTTTGGTATTGTTGGCTGTGACAATCTGCAGATTTCCGGCTATATTTCGCCGGGGCTTACGACGATTATGCAGGACTGTGGAGAGCTGAGCCGTGAGCTCTGGAAAGTAATTCAGGCGGGAAACGATGGGAAGAGGGTGGAAAACACTGTGCTTTCGCAGAAACTGATTATCAGAGAGTCCTGCTGAATATTTTGTATTTAAAACGTTTTAATCAAACGAGAAGGAGCAGAAAGGAGCGAAGAAGAATCATAATTAAAACGTTTTTAGATAAAATGAAAATTATATTTTAAGGAGGAATAAGAAATGAAGAAACAGACATGGAAAAAATTGGCAGCAGCACTGGTAGCGGGAACAATGGCAGTTGGCATGATTGCAATGCCTGTGGCAGCAGATGATACAGATTATGAAATTGTTGTGGTTCCGAAAGATTCTTCCAACCCATGGTTCGTTCGTATGGACACAGGTGTTACTGAGTATGCAGAAGAGACTGGAATCAATGTATATCAGAAAGGTACGGACGTAATCGATGCTACGAAGCAGGCACAGCTGGTTCAGGATCTGATTGCACAGGGCGTTGATGCAATCTGCGTGGTTCCTGTTGATCCGCAGTCTCTGGAGCCGGTGCTGAAGCAGGCAAGAGATGCAGGTATCGTTGTTATTGCACATGAGGGTGCAAGTCTTGAGAACGTGGATTACGATATCGAAGCATTCTCCAACACAGGATACGGAGCATTTATTATGGATAATCTTGCAGAGTCCATGGGCGAAGAAGGACTCTATACCACAATGGTAGCTGATGTTACAAATGCATCTCACAATGAGTGGGCAGATGCAGGTGTTGCTCATGCACAGGAAGCATATCCGAATCTGGTACTGTTAGAGGAAGAGCCACGTGTAGAATCTCACGATAACGGAGATACAGCTTACAACGTAGCGAAAGAGCTTCTGAAGAAATATCCGGATCTGAAAGGTATCATGGGAACCTCTTCTTATGATGCTCCTGGTATTGCAAGAGCAATCGAAGAGCTTGGCCTGACGGGTAAAGTATTTACATCGGGAACAGGTATGCCGGCTGACAATGCAGAACTGTTAAAGAGCGGCGCTGTAAAATCTCTTACACTCTGGGATCCGGCACAGGCTGGTAAAGCAATGATCAGCCTTGCACTGAAGGTTCTTAACGGCGAAGAGATCGGAAATCCGGTTGACCTTGGCGTAGAAGGCTATAACACTATGACATTCCGTGAGGGCAGCGAGACTGTTCTGGAAGGTGAAGCATGGATCGTTATTGATGCAGAAAATGTAGATTCCTTCGGTTTCTAAGTTTCGATATAAAAAAGGAAGCATTGCGGCAGTTGCTGCAATGCTCCTTTTTCAAACATCAGAAGGAGGTACTGTATGGGAGAATATTTACTTCGGGCCGTAGATATACACAAGTATTTTGCGGGGGTTCGTGCATTGGACGGGGTAACGCTGGAGATTAAGCCGGGGGAGATTCACTGTCTTGCAGGTGAGAACGGATGCGGAAAATCAACTCTGATTAAAATTATTTCCGGTGTTTACCAGAGAGACAGCGGTACTATTGAATTTGACGGAGAAGTGTTGAATAAAATCACACCGATTGATGCCATCATGAAGGGCATTCAGGTAATTTACCAGGATTTCTCGATTTTTCCAAATCTGACAGTTATGGAGAATCTGGCAATCAACAGCCAGCTGGCAGCCAATAAAAAAACAGTTAACTGGAAAGAAATGCGTAAGATTGCGGAAGAAGCGATTGCCAAAATTAATTTCAAAGTGGATCTGGATGCGCGCCTGGGGACACTTTCCGTGGCAGAGAAGCAGATGGTGGCGATCTGCCGTGCGTTGATGTTTAATGCGCGTCTCATCATTATGGATGAGCCGACAACGGCTCTTACGAAGAAAGAAGTACAGGCATTGTTTAAAATAATCCTGCAGCTGAAGGCACAGGGAATAGCAATCCTGTTTGTAAGTCATAAATTGGATGAAGTGTTTGAAATTTCTGAACGGTTTACCGTATTTCGAAGCGGTAAGCTGATCAAAACGGGTGATACAAAAGACCTGGATGATAAGAAGTTTTCGTATTATATGACAGGCCGGGAGTTTGAGGTGAAGACTTTTGCTCCCGCAAAAACAACGGAAAAGCCGATTCTTGAAGTGAAAAATCTCACATTGAGTGGTGCGTTTGAAGACATCAGCTTTTCTGTAAAAGGCGGCGAAATCCTCGGTATCACAGGTCTTCTGGATTCGGGAAGAACTGAGCTTGCCCTGTCTTTGTTCGGCATTGAACCGGCTGAGTCGGGTGAGATACTGATTCATGGGAAACCGGTAAAGATTACGAGCCCGCAGGTAGCCATGGCCAACAAGATCGGATTTGTTCCGGAGGACCGTCTCAGTGAGGGTCTGTTCCTGCCGCAGAGTATCGGAGATAATATTATTATTTCTGAGATCGACAATCTGAAAAAAGGAAAGCTGATCGACAAAAAGAAGTGCCGGGATGAGGTGGAACGATGGGTGAAAGAGCTGGCGATTGCCACTCCTGATCCGAATAATGCGGCCTCCACTCTGTCCGGTGGAAATCAACAGAGAATTGTACTGGCAAAGTGGCTTGCATGTAACCCGGAAATACTGATTCTGAACGGTCCTACAGTAGGTGTAGATATCGGCTCCAAGCATGATATCCATGCAATCCTTCAGAAACTGGCAGAAAACGGAATGGCGATTATTATTATTTCGGATGACCTGCCGGAGGTAATGGAGAACTGTTCCGGTGTTCTGATTCTGAAACACGGACGAAAGGCCGGAGAACTGGAGACCAGGGGCATTACAGAATCCATGATTCTGGACAAGATGATGTAAGGGGGGATATATATGCAGAAATTGGTAAAAAAATTATTACAGCAGAATGAAACATATATTTTCCTGATTATTTTTGCACTTTCCCTGCTGATTCAGATCCGGTCGGGGCAGTTTTATACACCGAATAATATTGTGGATATTCTGTCGGCAATGATCGTTCCGGGACTGTTTGCGGTGGGCGCATTTCTTGTTATTCTGACGGGTGGAATCGATGTTTCGTTCCCGGCACTTGCGTCTCTGACGGCGTATGCCACCACAAAATACTTATTGGACATGGGGTATGAGGGAAGTGTACTGGTGCCGATTCTGATGGCTCTCGTGATTGGGGCTCTTCTCGGAGCAGTGAATGGATTCTTTATCGGCTACATGAACCTTCCGGCCATGATTGTAACGCTTGGCACGTCCAATATCTTTAAAGGATTCATGCAGGGTACTCTGGCGTCAAAACAGCTGGCTGTCATTCCTTCCGGTATGAAAAAATTCGGCACATCAGCGTTATTTACGGCTACAAATGCACAGAGTGGACTGTCTTCCCGCATGCCGGTGGCGTTTCTGATACTTGTTGTTGTGTACATAATAGCGTTTCTGGTTCTGCGCTATACGATGCTGGGACGGGGAATTTATGCAATCGGCGGCAATGAAAGCGCGGCGCATAATGCAGGCTTTAAAGTGAAGAGAACGAAATTCCTTCTGTATATGTTTGCCGGAATGATTGCCAGCGTAGCAGGTATCATCCGTGTCTGCATGATGCAGCAGTGCCATCCTACGAATATGCTTGGAATGGAAATGAATATTATTGCAGGTGTTGTTCTCGGCGGTACTTCAATTGTAGGAGGCAAGGGAAGCCTGACGGGCTGCTTCCTTGGTACGCTTCTTATTGTAATGGTAGAAAATTCCATGATTCTGATAGGAGTTCCGGTTATCTGGAAGGATGTATTTGTGGGAGCTCTGATTGTGATCGGTACTGCAGTCAGTGCATACCAGTCTACGAAAGCAGGCAGTCGGCGCAGCAAAAAGAGAGAGGAGGCAGCATGATGGAGAAAAAGCAGTCCAGATTCAAAGAAATATACAAGAATGATCCCCATGTGTGGAGACTGATCATCATTATGGCTCTCTGGTTCCTTTTTATGGCATTGACAAAGTTTTCCAAATTCTATACTGTTGTAAACTTTCAGACGATGTTTGCGCAGTTCCCTGAATTCGGGCTGATGTCGCTGGGAGTTATGGTCTGTATGATTACAGGCGGTATTGACCTTTCCACAGTAGGCATTGCGAATATGACAGGTATTACCATGGCGATTCTGATGCGCTGGGCCGGCGGAGAGAGCGGCGAACTCCCGATGATCTGGATCCCGATCGTTTTTATTCTTGCTGTGGGTATGGGTATTCTTACAGGTGCCCTTAATGGATTCCTGATTTCAAAAGTGAATATTCCGCCTATACTGGCCACACTTGGAACGGGACAGCTGTTTACAGGTCTGGGACTCGTTATGACCAATGGAAGTGCGATCAGCGATTTCCCCAGCACGTATGCTTATACGATTAATAACCGAGTTGCAGGTATTCCGGTGCAGTTTTTGATTTTTGCGGCTGTAGCTGCCATCATGGCATTCCTCCTGTCAGAAACGACATATGGTAAAAAACTGATCCTGACGGGAACAAATCAGAACGTTGCAAAATACAGTGGTCTGAAAGTAGACTGGATGCTGATTAAGACATATATTATTTCCGGCATCTGTTCGGCACTTGGCGGTATGATCATGCTGGCAAATTACAATTCTGCACGTTCTGACTACGGCTCCAACTATACACTGCAGAGTATTCTGATTGTTGTACTGGGCGGTGTCAGCCCCAACGGCGGGAAAGGAAAGATCAGCGGTGTACTTCTCGCCATTGTTCTTGTGCGGGCTCTGGAGACGGGAATCAATCGTTTCCCACAGATAAGCAGCTACTATATCTCCCTGATCTGGGGCGCTGTGCTGATTCTTGTTATGGTAATGAATTATTTTACAGAGAATAAAATAAGACTGTTTAAAAAATAGTAAAAAGAAGCATTATGGCGCAGAACGGATTTTCGATTGTCCGGAAATCTGTTCTGCGGACAATTTATTGTGTCTTTTCTGCAAAATAACACTATATATAGAAAAAACAAAAAAATTAAAAAAATCAAAAAAAATAATTGACAAATACGTAAGTTGTGCATATAATAATATATGCGCTGTGACGCGGAAGTTAATAAAGAGTTAATTCTGGAGAAATACTCAAGAGGCTGAAGAGGCGCCCCTGCTAAGGGTGTAGGCCGTTAACGCGGCGCGAGGGTTCAAATCCCTCTTTCTCCGCTTTGCGTTTTCGAAAAAAATGCAAAATAAAAAAATAAAAAAGTTGTTGACAAACCGAAAAACATATGATATTATATCAGAGTTGCTCGGCAAGAGAGACAACAGCGAACCTTGATAACTGAACAGTGAGACAACCTTGAAAAATTCTTAAAGAGTTAAATTTTTTTAAGGAACTG
>JAXEBU010000014.1:0-15735 GCA_034093895.1 Candidatus Choladocola sp.
CCCTTCTCCGATTTTTTCATGTCGGTCTTTATGGCTCCCGAAAGGGTTCTTGCTGTCATTTACGTGAACTGCCTTCAGTCGGTCAAGGCCGATCACCCGGTCAAATTCCTCCAGGACTCCGTCCAGATCATTTACGATGTCATACTCCCCGTCATAAACGTGACACGTATCGAGACAGACACCCACTTTGTCTTTCAGCTCCACGCGATCGATAATCGCAGCCAGCTCCTCAAATCTCCCGCCGACCTCACTGCCCTTGCCCGCCATCGTTTCCAGAAGCACCGTTGTGTGCTGCTCCGGTGTCAGGATCGCGTTGAGCAGCTCTGCTATCAGACGAATCCCTTCCTCTGTTCCCTGTCCCACATGGCTTCCGGGGTGAAAATTGTAAAGATTCCCCGGCAGATACTCCATTCTGCGCAGATCATCCTCCATGGTAAGTCTTGCAAACTCCCTGACGTGCGCATCAGCGGAGCACGCATTCAGCGTATACGGCGCGTGAGCCACAATTGTTCCGATTCCATGTTCTGCCGCATATTCCAGGTAGGATGATACATCCCGTTCATCGATCTCTTTTGCGCGGCTCCCCCTCGGATTTCTCGTAAAAAACTGAAATGTTCCGGCTCCAATGGACACGGCCTCCTTTCCCATATGCAGAAATCCTCTGGAAGAGGATAAATGACATCCGATCTTTTGCATCCTGCTACGTCTCCTTTTCTGAATTATTCCCCGATCACTGCAGTGTCTTCATTTCCAAAATAATACGTGACACCGTTGACTGTTACGCTGTTGTCAGAATCCTGCATTCCGGTACCGGATGTCACTGTATTGTTCCCGTCATCTTCAATCACAATACTGTCTGTTCCCATCACCGATGACGATTCGCCGGTATCCCTGTCTGCTCCGGCGTTTTCCTCTGTCATCACGGTACTTCCCGTCACACCGCTTCCTTCTGTCATCACGGCACTTCCCGATACACCGCTTCCTTCTGTCATCACAGTGATACCTGAATCGCTCCCGACCGCTGTCTTTTCGGATTCTTTCTTCTGCGTCATCTCCGACTCCTGTGTACTCTCAGAAGTCTGAGACTGGCTCCGCATCTGAACCGTCACAGTCATGGCACCCAGTCCCGCTGCGGCCAGCATACAGATTCCGATCACAATTGAAAGTCCCCTCTTTACATCAATACTCTCCATTCATCCACACCCCTTCCTCTGTGGCTCTTTCCTTTTCTTTCATCATACCTGATTTCATTCCGAATCCAAGGAAAGTATGCGAAGAAATCAATAAAAATTTTCTTAATTTTTCAGAACCGTCAGATCTGTTCACATATTTTCCATTCTCTCTTCTGGCATGTGAACAGGATTACCTGTCTTCCGCTCTTTTTCAGCCAGCGCAGAACAGCTTCCAGCCGTTCATCATCATACATGGCAAAGGTCTCATCCAGAATGACAGGAAGTACTTTCCCTTCACAGAGCACCTCTCCTGCAGCCATGCGCAGTGCAAAGTAAATCTGCTGCATGGTGCCTCCGCTGACCTGATGCAGCCCCAGTACCCGGGACGGCGTATGGATTCTGACCTCCATCGTCTCGTCCAGCATGATACGGTCATACCGTCCTCCCGTGATTTCCTTCAGAATTTCCGACGCACGTTCGTTCAGCCGTCCGCCTGACTTTTCATATATTCCCGCTGTCAGTTCACAGATACGGTCAATTGCAAGAGAAAGGGCTGCAATCTCCGTATCATCTTCCATATTCACATGGCTGTGATACAGCTCCTCCAGTTCACCCTGAAGCTTTCGGTACGCTTCTTCTCTGCGGATGATTTCTTTCCGCAGCTGTTCCTGCCGGTTGGCAGCTTCCGCAGTCCGGCTGTGATCCGCTTCCGTCTCATCATCTGTTTCGCTGCCTCCAAGCAGAAAATGTACGGGAAAAATCAGGATCAGAAACAGCACGCCGAAAACCGCCAGAAACACCTTAACGGTCCATTCCTGTAAAAGAAAAGCGCCGGAAAGTGCCAGAAGCCCGGCAAGAAACAGAAGAATCTCCAGAACCATCCGCCCCCGGCCGGTATATTCCTCCCCGTCCTCTTCCTCCTGATATCTTTGTTCCCGTCTCCGGGGCAGATCCTGATGGTACGATGACTGCTGCTGTTTCAGAATTTCAAGCTCTGCACGGATCACCTCTGCCTTCTCCTGTTTCTTCCCGATCTGCTTTTCCAGGTCTTCTTCCGTTTTTTTCTTTCTCTGTTCAAAATATTTTTTCTTTTTTCTCAGAAGCTGCAGTGCCCTGTTCACATCCGTTCCGGCATCCAGTGCACTGTCACTGTTGACCATAAAACGCTGCAGTTCTCCTGCGAAGGACTCATCCGTCTCACACTGCGCCTGCGGTATGAACACGGTATTTACAAAAGTCGCTTCACTGATTCCCCCGAGAAGCTCTGCAAGATCCCGTTCCGGGTCGGAGGATTCCCTTGCAGTCGTCTCGCAGACAAGCTGAAGCGGCTTCGTACTTCTGTCAAAGCAGCGGTCAATACGGTATACTTTCCCCTGCTCCCGGATACGCATGCTGCCAAGAAAAGCACCGGGACAGTCCCAGGGCTGACGAATCTGATATTCATCCCGAATAGCCGCCCTTCCTCTGCCCCTGTTCAGCCCGAAAAACATGGCACGGATAAAAGAGTGGATCGTGGTTTTTCCCATTTCGTTTCCACCGTAAATGATATTCATGCCAGGATTCAGCTGAATTGTATGATTATCAAATTTCCCGTAATGCTTCAGTACCAGTTCCTGTATTTCCATTCATTCTGATTCCTTTCGTTCCCCTTCAGCGCTCAGGATAAAGCAGAGCCTCCAGCCCGTAACGAAGCGCCTTTTCTTCTATGACCCCCCGGGGATTTTCCCCGAAGCTTTCAATATAATCCCCGATCAGTTGTCCTCTGTACTGTCTGCGAAGCTCCTCCAGATGAAAAGCAGGCACCGTCTTATCCTGAATATCCACAATCCGGCCGCACTTCATATACTCCCGGATATCCGGTCTGAACTTCGGATGACGCTGTCCCGTCAGAATCAGCCGGTACATATTCTGCATTCCGCACGCACGGATCGTCCCGGAAATCTTTTCCCGGACAGAAAAAACGGTATCCGCCTCTGTAACCTGAATTTCCTTCTGGAGATACTGTCTGCTGCACACAGGTTCAAAGGACAGCTTCACCTGTCTGCGATGCACCTCTCCGATCACGTATCCGTGAGGCCCCGGGTCGTTGCAGTCCACAGGCTCCAGTGCCCCTGCATACATGGCCATATTTTTAATATATATCTGCGGCTTATGAATATGTCCCAGCGCAATATAATCAAACCCGGCCCCGGCCAGCTGCTCCCGGTTCATGGGAATATGGGATGCATCGCCGCCATGAGCAAGCAGAATCTTAAAGTACTCATTTTTCTCCGCTGTCAGATCATCGTACAGCGGTTCCGTAATTTCCTGCTGATGATAGCTGAAACCATAAATCTCCACCTTCAGTTCCTTCAGCCGGACACGCTCGCACTCCGGGGAAAACAGGCAGATCACATTTTCATTCCACGGGAAATCCAGATAAGCAGAACCTCTTTTCAGATAATCATGGTTTCCTGCAATCAGTACCACCATGGTCTTTTCCAGTGTTGAAAACAGGTAATTGACCTCCTTCAGCTCCTGAAGTTCCGGCTGCCGGTGAAAAAGATCCCCGGCAATCAGCAGCAGATCCACCTTTTTTTCATTTGCATCCTGAATACAGCGGCGAAAACTCTCCCACAGCTCTCTGCCCCTGTCCTTTGCCCACAGATAACCGTGATCCGGTGCCGCACCGAGATGAACGTCGGCAATATGCATAAATTTCATTTCTGCGGCCTCTCTTTCTGTCAATGATTCCGGCAGCACACATTTTGTTACAGTTCCGCCAAATTTGTATATTGCATTAGTATAGCATAGATTTTTGCAGCAGACCATGCTATAATCAGTTTTACTGGAAAGAAAAATAATATCAGGAGGAAAAGTGTATGGGAAAAATCGTATCAGAATTTAAACAGTTCATTATGCGTGGAAATGTCATTGACATGGCAGTCGGCGTTATCATCGGCGGTGCTTTCAACAGCATTGTCAGTTCTCTCGTGAATGACGTGGTGATGCCTGTTGTCACTCTGATCACCGGAAAAATCAACTTCACCGATCTGATGATCCCACTCGACGGCAATACATACGCAACACTGAAAGAGGCACAGGATGCCGGCGCTTCCGTAATCGCGTATGGTAATTTCATCCAGATGGTTGTACAGTTTCTGCTGACTGCTTTCGTTATCTTCATGGTGATCAAAGGAATCAACAAGCTGCACAAACCTGCACCTGCTCCGGCACCGACAACGAAGGTCTGCCCTTACTGCAAATCCGAAATTCACAAAGACGCAGTCAAATGTCCGCACTGCGCATCTGAGTTATAATTCCGAATCATTCGAAAAAAAGGCTGCAGCGAAACTGATGTTTCAGGATTTTCGCTGCAGCCTGTTCTGTTTTACAGTTGTTCTCTTCTGTTTTCTGTGTTTTCTGTGTTTTCTTTATTTTCTGCGTTTACTCCGTCTGCGCCTGATCCAGTGCCTGCGAGAGATCTGCAATGATATCATCCACATTCTCAATGCCGACAGAGAGACGGATCAGTCCCGGTGAAATTCCGGCTTCTTTCAGCTGGCGGTCATTCAGCTGGCGATGGGTATGGCTTGCAGGATGAAGCACACACGTTTTCGCATCTGCAACATGGGTCACAATAGAAGCCAGCTTCAGCGAATCCATGAACTGTACGGCCGGTGCCCGTCCGCCCTTCAGTTCAAAGGAGATGACACCGCACGTTCCCTTCGGCATATATTTCTTTGCCAGTTCATGGTATTTGTCACCCGGCAGTCCCGCATAGTTTACTTTTGCAACCTTTTCATGACTGTCCAGGAATTCTGCAACCTTCTGTGCGTTATAGCAATGACGTTCTACGCGCAGCGGCAGTGTCTCCAGCCCCACGTTGAGCAGAAAACAGTTCATCGGAGAAGGAATCGCCCCGAGATCACGCATCAGCTGAGAGGTCGCCTTTGAAATATATGCAGCTTTTCCGAATTTCTTTGTATAAACGATTCCGTGATACGACTCATCCGGTGTAGTCAGTCCCGGATACATGTCTGCATGAGCTTCCCAGTCAAAATTTCCGCTGTCAACAATGGCACCGCCCACCTGCATTGCATGTCCATCCATATACTTCGTGGTGGAATGCGTCACAATATCTGCGCCCCACTCAAACGGTCTGCAGTTGACCGGTGTTGCAAAGGTATTGTCCACGATCAGCGGAACGCCGTGGCTGTGAGCCACCCTTGCCATTTTTTCGATGTCCAGAATCACAAGTGCAGGATTGGAAATGCTCTCTGCCAGCACCGCTCTCGTGTTCGGGCGGAACGCCTGATTCAGTGTCTCTTCATCTGCATCCACATCTACAAAAGTGCAGTCAATTCCCAGCTTTTTCAGAGTAACTCCGAGAAGATTAAAGGTGCCTCCGTAAATGGCTGATGCACAGATCACGTGGCCTCCTGCCTCACAGATATTGAATACGGCATAAAAATTGGCCGACTGACCGGATGAAGTGAGCATTGCTGCCACACCGCCTTCCAGGTCGGCAATCTTTGCTGCCACCGCATCATTGGTGGGGTTCTGCAGTCTCGTATAAAAATAACCATCATCCTCCAGATCAAACAGTTTTCCCATCTGATCGGTTGTATCATACTTAAACGTTGTACTCTGATAAATCGGAAGCATACGCGGCTCACCTGACTTCGGCTGCCATCCCGACTGAATACACTTTGTTTCAATCCTGTAGTCGCTCATTTTTCTTCCCTCCATTGTTTTCCTCCTGTAACACTTTATCTCCGTCGAAGAAGACTCCCTCTTCTGTCTCACGTGCGTTCGTCTTGAATCTTACTGCCGTAAAAGAATATGCTTTGCACATTCCCGCCGGGCGCTGTTCTCATACAGGCAACAAAGTTTCCGATACGGGAACCGACAGACCGGCATCAACAGAAAAATATCGGTCTTCCGCAGCAGCATCCGCACAGCGCATTCAGCATACAGATCTTCATGCACCAGTCTCCGCCGCCTGACATCGGACTTCCGTACATATCTCCCATGGACTGATACCACTGTCCCCCATTCTCCATCTGCTGCACCAGCTGACGGTATACCATATTGTCCGGCTCCATCTCTGACGCCTTACGGGCATGCTCCTTCGCCAGAACATTATTTCCAACACCGGCATTTGCCATGGCACTCAGATAGTACCAGCGCGCATTTCGGTTCGAAAGATCAGAAAGCACCCGAAGCGCTTCGTTGAAATGACGGCTTCTGATATAATTCTCCGCAGCCTGCATCCGGACATCTTCCTCAGACCAGGAAGAGCTCTGGCTGCTGCCGCCGTATCCGCCGAAACCTCCATAGCCTCCGCCATAGCTGCCTCCGGCTCCGCTGCCGCCGTTTTCACGCTCACGCATGATCTGCTGGTATGCCTGCTGTATTTCTTTAAACTTCTCCTCTGCCTGTGCCTTGTTCGGATTATTCACATTTGCATCCGGGTGGTACTTCCTGCTGAGTGCCCGGTAAGCTTTTTTTATCTCGTCCTCGGAAGCATTTTCCGGTACTCCCAGTACTTCATACGGATTTTTCATACTCTACACCAATCTAACTCCTGACTTTTCCTTCTCTCTCAGAGGGTGATGCATTCTGCACATCCTGTTCCCCGGACTTCTTTTTATTTTTGTCTCTCAGTCCCACGTACCTGCACCAGACTCCGGAATAAAGAATATTTCTGATAATCTCAGCGTTCTGAAGAATCGGCAGCCGTTCAAAGGATCTGGCCGCCTCTGTCATCATGCCGGTCAGCATGTCTCTGATTTCCTGCTCATTCTCCGTATCCCAGACGGAGCCGTACTCTGAAAAAAGATTATAATTTCCATGTTTTCTGTCCCGATCCACATCTTCCAGCGCATCCATCAGATAAATAAATTTCCCCAGATAAAATCCCATGGCACGAAGCTCATCCTGCCAGATATCCTCTTTCCAGACAAACAGTTCACCCAGAAAATGGCCGGTCAGTCCCGATACGTAATCCACATCATGCAGATTCTGCTTCTCCGCCTCATGCAGAAGGTGCAGATTCTCCTCCAGCGCCTTCACCTGACGCGGATACACACCGCTCAGTTTCTTATAGCCGGACTTCAGCAGGCCTGCAACAGCACGCCTGTTATACTTTCGCTCATCCTCCCAGTCATCCATCAGCTTCTGATAGGACAGCAGCACGCACATATCCGCAGCGTAGCTGACTGCCTCATTGGAAACCATCTGATGCTGCCGTACCGGATGAGGAATACACCGATGAGACTGTGTCACCGTCTCCGGTTCATACAGGCCGGACAGAAGGATCGATAAAAACGTCAGATCATAGTTTAACATCATCTGGGCGGCGCGTCCATACCTTTGATGTAAATTACGGCATAAACCGCAGTAAAAACTGCGGTATGCCGTATAATCTTTCAATTTGAGCTCCTGCTCATTCACATAAATATATCCAAACATCTCTGTCAGCTCTTCTTCTCAAACTCAGTCCTGCATTTCGGGCACGTGATACAGATCTTTCCTTTTCCGCGCGGAATTCTGATTTTCTGTTTACAGGACGGACATTTGTAAATATGGTAATCCTTACTGTCAGCAATCCTTCTGCGTATTCTGGCGAAGTAATTTCGCACGCGGGCCGTCATTTCCAGATATTTCCGGTTCTCCTCACTTCTCTTATATGTGTTTCTGGAAAACATACGGAAATAACAGATCCCGAGAATAACCAGTGCCAGAACGTACACAACAGGCTGTCTCGTAACCATGTTCAGAATCAGACAGACCAGACAGACTCCCAGTAAAAATTTTGAGAGCTGATCCGCTCCGTACCTTCCACTCATAAAATCCATAAAACGTTTCTTCATATGAATAGCCTCGCATCCCTTTCGTCTTGATTTGGCCCCCGGGCCTCACTTACCAAAACTTTACAGCCGAACCACGGGAATGTCAACGGATGTATCCGGAAATTCAGAGAAATTTTAGATATATTATGATTTATTTAGAGATCTCCTGCTCCGTTTTTTCTTCCTCCGATACAGGAAATCCCAGTGTCACTTTGAACAGATCCCCATCTACCTTCAGTTCAAAGGTTCCGCCCTGCAGCTGTACCAGATTCTGCGCAATCGAAAGACCAAGGCCGCTGCCTTCCGTGCTTCTGCTTCTGTCACCGCGCACGAAACGCCCCGTCAGCTCCTCCGCATCGACGGTCAGTTTCCGGGCAGACGTATTCTTCAGCGACAGATAAACGGTATCTCCGTCACGGTACAGATCAATATAGATACGTGTGCCTTCCAGAGCATATTTATAAATATTTCCGAGAAGATTCTCCAGAATTCTCCAGAGCTGACGCCCATCCGCCATGATACAGACCGGCTCTTTTTCCATATTCCAGACGGTCACCAGCTTCTTTTCCTCCAGACGTTCCTGAAACTCTCCGCAGGCCTGGCGGATCATACTCTGAAGCTGCATCCGTACCATCTGCAGTTCCACATTACCCGAGCTGATTTTGCTGGCTTCCACCAGATCCTCCGTCAGCTGCTTCAGCCGCTGGGATTTCTGATCCAGTACTTCGATATAATGCTGCACACGTTCTCCCTGCAGATTTTCACGTTTCAGCAGATCTACATAATTCACAATGGAAGTAAGCGGTGTCTTCAGGTCGTGTGAGACATTTGTGATCAGCTCTGCCTTCAGCCGTTCATTTTTCACGATGGAATCCACCGCTTTCTGCAGTCCGTCTCCCATCTCATTGACCGCACGGGCCATCTCATACGTCTCCCCCTGCAGCGTCGAGGTATCAATCTTATACTTAAAATCTCCCCTCGAAATCTGATGAATTCCTTCCCATACACTCTGCTTCCCGGCCATATCCCGCAGCAGATACAGCAGCACCGCCATATCAAGAACAAAGATCAGAAAGATTCCCACGGTGTCAAAAAGCAGAAACAGGAAATTCAGTACGAAGAAAATAATATAGAAAAACAGCAGCTGCCCCGATGCAGCCCGCGCCGCCGTCACCTTCTTCCAGGTCACCAGCAGCATCCGCCCGATGCTGTTGGACCACAGCGTCTTCGTACGGATGCGGCGGGCCAGACTGAGGCAGGCACTCAGGAAGATCATATAAATCGCAGCCGAAACAGCAGAAGTGATCATCCGCTGCCCCCCTGTCATATTCACCGGATCCGGAATCCATCTCCTGATCACCAGACTGAGCACACCGAAAATCATGTACAGTCCGGCTGCCAGCTCTGTGGGTATCCTGTCATACGGAAAAAGCACGGTCTGTCCTCCTTTTTCCGTCCGCCCCGTACCCTGCAGAAGAAACAGAAAGGAGGCCAGCAGCAGCAGTAAACTGACAGCCATTCCCGCAGCAGAAGCCCACACAATACTCTCACGCTTTGCAAAGGAATCTGCGTACGTCCGAAGCTCGTCACTGACCGGATAAGACATGTCCACAGCGACATATACCTTCTCATTCGTATTGACGAACCGCGTATCCATGAACCACTCGGCAGCTGCCGTGTTCAAAACATTGTCCGGATTGGCCACCATGATATTGAAGCTCCGTTCCCCCTCATACAGGCTGACAAATTCCGGATCACCGGAAATCGCTTTTACTGCAGCGCTGTAACTGCTCTCCCCTGAATTTGTATACAGTTTTCCCGTAGACGTGTTTTCTATGCAGTACCGCAGGTTGCTGGGCGCCCCGCTGGACCAGCTCTCTTCCTGGGCTGAGGAGTATTCCCGGTATCTGGAATAGATATCCTCACTGACCCTGTCGAGGCACTGATACATCTCAAGTACGAAATTTGCAGGATTGGAATACCATCTGGAGCATTCTGCAAGAGAAATCCCTGTTACCGGCATGATCGTCTCCAGTATTTCCGACTGTTCATCGAGACACTCCCCTGCCTCCCGTCCGCTTTCACTCTGCTGTTTCAGGGATTCCACGATTGCGGTGTGCAGCTTCTGACGCCCGCCGTTTTCTGCAAACTCCAGAAGATCGCTGAGCAGATACGTCGTATTCATATCCTGCATGGAGCTGTTATCAACACCGTAGGACTGGATATCGATTTCCTTCTCTCCGTCAAATTCTCCCTGCTCCTCAAAGAGCTCCTGATTCTGCTGTCCGCGGATCTTGTTGGAGATAATTTCCTCCACCTGACGCAGGAAAAGATCCGTCTCCTCATAATTTCTTGACATTTCCGCGAGGCTGTAGGAATCCTCCATCCAGAATCCGATATTCAGCAGACAGTAAATCAGCACGGCAGAGGACAGTGCGGAAATCAGCAGCAGTATACCCTTTACCTTCTTTTTATATACCAGCTTTTTCACTGCAGCCTCCCCCCGATCCTTCGGATCACAGATTTTCCACTTTGTAGCCGATTCCCCAGATCACCTTCAGATATTTCGGGTTCTTCGGATCAATCTCAATCTTTTCCCTGATATGACGGATATGTACAGTAACCGTATTGTCTGCCCCGTACGCTTCCTCTTTCCAGATCTGCTCATAAATCTGATCGATGGAGAATACCTTTCCTTTATTCTGTACGAGAAACAGAAGGATATTGTATTCTATCCTGGTCAGCTTCACCGGCTCACCGTCCACAGTCACTTCCTTGCGGTCATCATTGATCACAAGCCCGCCGGTGGTATATATTTTTTCCGAAGGCTCCGACTCGGCCGATCCGAAATTCGTATACCGGCGGATCTGGGATTTTACTCTGGCAATCAGCTCCAGCGGATTGAACGGCTTCTCCACGTAATCATCCGCCCCCAGATTCAGCCCGAGAATCTTGTCCGTATCCTGTGTCTTTGCCGAAAGAACAATAATCGGAATGCTGTTATCCTCCCTGATTTTCATGATGGTATGGATCCCGTCCAGCTTCGGCATCATCAGATCAAGAATCAGCAGATGTACCTCTTCCCTGCCAAGCACCTCCAGTGCCTGTTCTCCGTCATACGCCTTCCGGACACGGAACCCCTCCTGTACAAGATAGATCTCTATGGCATCCACAATTTCTTTTTCATCATCACACACCAGTATTGTATACATTTTTACCTCCTCCTGTTTCGTGCTGCAGACGGAACGGCTTCTGTACAGGAACAGCCCCTGCTCACTGATTGCAGCACAGATTCTTAACATCAGTTTAGCAGGAGCTGTTTAAATTCCCGTCAATAAATTATTAAATTTTTCTTATTTTGCCTGAATCACATGCATCATGTTCGTCATGGCACCTTTTCCCTTCACCGTGTTGGTAGCCGGGTCGCCTGCTGTAAACACAACCATGTCGCCCGGTTCCACGAAGCCTTCGCGTTTTACTACGTACATGGCATGGGAAATAATATGCTCCGTTGTATCCTCACTGTAGCCCCGCAGCGGAGTCACACCCCAGTAAATCTGCATCTTTCTCTGTGCCCAGTCATTCGGCGTCACTGCAAAAACCGGAATCCGTGAACGGAAATTTGACATCAGACGTGCCGTCTGTCCCGACATGGTCGGTGTGACAATGCATTTCGCCTGTACATTCGTTGCCGTACGGACAGCAGCAACTCCCACGGCACTTGAGACGTTGGCATCCCCGCGCAGGGAACGGTAATCCGGCATGGACTCATAGTCAAGATACTGCTCTGTGGATTCGGCGATCTGCACCATCATCTTCAGAGCCTCAAGCGGATATTTACCCATGGCTGTCTCTCCGGAGAGCATAATGGCATCGGCACCCTCCCGGATGGCGTTTGCCACATCCGTCACTTCCGCCCGCGTCGGACGCGGATTGCGGATCATGGAATCCAGCATCTGTGTTGCGATAATAACCGGTTTGTATTTGCTGTTGCACTTCTGTACAATCATCTTCTGCACGTGAGGCACTTCATAAGCCGGAATCTCCACACCCATATCTCCGCGGGCTACCATGATTCCGTCTGCCGCATTGATGATACGGTCGATATTCTTGATTCCCTCTCCGTTTTCAATCTTGGCAATAACATCCACATGCTCTGCATTGTGCTCTTTCAGAATGGCCTTGATCTCTTTAATCGCGTCTGCATCACGCACAAAGGATGCCGCAATGAAATCGATTCCCTGCTCAATTCCGAAGATAATATCTTCTCTGTCTTTCTTTGTAATGCCCGGCAGGTTTACCCGCACATTGGGAACATTGATTCCCTTGCGCTGGCCCAGTTCACCACCGTTCTGTACCGTACAGACAACGTCACCGCCGTTTATCTCTTTTACCTTCAGAGCAATGAGTCCGTCATCAATCAGTATGGTATCTCCCGGCTTTACATCCTTCGCAAGCTGCGGATACGTCTGGCTGACTATCTTACTGTTTCCTTCTATCTCCCGGGAAGTCAGCGTAAACTCCTCGCCCTCATGCAGCTGAACCCTGGCTCCGTTTTCCAGCAGGCCGGTACGGATTTCCGGTCCTTTTGTATCCAGCAGAATAGCAATCGGTTTCTTTACTTCCTCGCGCACACTCTTCAGCATATCAAAGCGTGCCTTCTGCTCCTCATGATCCCCGTGTGAGAAGTTGAATCTGGCAATATCCATTCCGCTTTCCGCCAGTGCTTTCAACGTATCTCTGTTGTCTGCGTTTGGTCCAAGAGTACAGATTATTTTTGTCTTCTTCATAAATTTCTCCTCCTGTCGTTCCAGATGGAATCAACGCAAATGCTATCTTGAATTCTCGCCTTCCACTTCAATCTGATCTCCCGACATTCTGAGAATATCCCTGATTTCCTCCAACGGCATCTCCAGATACGCAGAAAGCTCCTCTGCAGAAACCTTATGCTCCAGATCCCGCTCCAGGTTTTTCACCGCTTCGTTCAGGTGATTTACTCTGCTGACGATGCCGTCACCCATCTTCCTGTTCTCCTGCCCGCTGCGGATCGCATTCTCCATTGCCTCGTTGATACTGTTCAGAATATGGGCACGGCACGCTGCGGGACTGTCATATTCTCCCAGCGTTTCCATTGCCGTCAGAAGACCAAGATTCCCTTCCTGTATCAGGTCTTCCAGAGGAATTTCCTCTCCTTCATATTCATTCGCCATATCGCAGATCATGGGAAGGTACCATTCGATCAGACGCGCCTTCGCTCCCTCTTCCTCTCGCATTACCTGATGGAACAGTTCGTTTTCATCCTCCGTCACTTCCTGCTCCATCCGCATCAGCTCTTCCACGTAAAGAGAAAGGCTGTTATTTTTCCCTTCCGGAAGTTCCTGCGCATCCACTTCTGATTCTAACACATGAATGTTCTGTTCTGCAAGATAATCATAAATCAACTGAAAATGTTCTTCTTCCAGCGGCAGATTTTTCAGAATCTCCTTTATCTTTTCCCTGGTAATGATACCTCCTGCCGCATCCGCTTCGTTTTTGATTTCGGTCAGCATCTCCCGGAAAATAATTTTGTTCTCCATACACAATCTCCGTTCTATTCTCCGTCTTCCTCCCGGCCAAGCAGTTCCAGTGCACGGTCAAGAACCACATCGGTCTCCCGGCTGTCAGATGTATCTTCTTCTGCATCTTCTTCTGCGTCTTCCTCCGGATCTTCCGGCTCTTCCACAATCACGTCCGGCGTGATTCCGTTTCCGTCAATATCCTGCCCCTTCGGCGTATAATATTTTTCCACCGTCATTTTAAACGCGGAACCATCCGGGAGCGTATACGTCTTCTGCACCACACCTTTTCCGTACGTCTGTGTTCCGATTACCGGCCCCAGCTCATAGTCCTGGATCGCACCGGCAAATATCTCGGAAGCGCTGGCCGAATATCCGTTCACAAGAACCGCAATTTCACAGTCGATCAGCCGGCTGCTGTCGGAACTGTACTCTACCCGTGTTCCGTTTTTATCCTCCGTATAGACCATCAGTCCTTCCGGCAGAACCTGATCCAGTATATCACAGACAGAATGCAGCAGACCGCCCGGGTTGTTCCTGAGGTCCACAATCAGCTTCTCCATCCCCTGTGCCCGGAGATCGCTCACGGCTTCCTCAAACTGTCCCACCGCACTGTTCGTGAATTCGGTGATCTGAATATATCCGATCCTGTTTTCTTTCATTTCCCAGGTGACATTGTGGATCTCCACCTCACCGCATTTCATCGAAAGATCCAGCGTCTCCTCCGTTTCCGGACGGTAAACAGTAAGCGTAAACGCATCCTCGCAGGACCGGAGCAGTGAGACGGTCTCTGTCAGATCCTTTCCCGCAAGGCTCTCACCGTTAAAGCTCTTCAGAAGATCCCCCGCCTGAAGACCGGCGCTGCTGGCAGGGCTGTCCTCATACACAAGAACGACTGCAATGCCGTTTTCCCCGTCCATCGTAAGCACAGCACCTATGCCGAAGTATTCCCCCCTTGTGGATTCCTGCACCGACCGAAGCTCCTCAGCCGTATAATAGTTGGCATAATCGTCTTCCAGCCCCGCCGCAAGTCCCTTAAAGAGATATGCGGACAGCACATCGCTGTCCACATCATTCAGATAGTACTGTTCCACCAGATTCCGGATTTCTCCCAGTTTTTCATAGGTTTCATCGTCCGTCAGAACGGAAGCCCCCTGGCTTTCCTGATCGGTATCCGCTTTTCTTCCGCTCTCCACCCATACAAATACAAACGCGTAAATACAGAGCAGCGCAGACAGAAACCCGATAATAAAACCAGATCCGAAGCTTTTGCCGCGGCTCCGCTTCAGATCTGTTTCTTCCCCTGTCCTTCTCCTGTCATTATCCTTTTCGGGCAAACAGGTCATTGATTACCTCCTAATACTCCTGATTTTCCATGTACTTCATATATTTTACTACCATCAGTGCAATTTTAAACGTAATGGCATCCTCGAAAACACGCAGGTCAAGCCCTGTGGATTTCTGAAGCTTATCCAGACGGTATACCAGCGTATTTCTGTGAATATACAGCTGACGTGACGTCTCGGATACATTCAGGCTGTTCTCGAAGAACTTGTTGATCGTTATCAGTGTTTCTTCATCGAAATCATCCGGAGATTTTCCGTCGAATATTTCTTTGATAAACATCTTGCACAGCGGGATCGGAAGCTGATAAATCAGACGGCCGATTCCCAGCGAGCTGTACGCAATCACAGAACGCTCTGCGAAGAAAATCTTGCCCACATTGAGCGCCATCCGTGCCTCTTTATACGATCTGGATACCTCCTTGATTTCGCCTACAATGGTACCGTACGCGATCAGTGCCTCTTTCTTCTTTTCCTCACCGAGGGAATCGAGAATCATCTCGGCAATCTTATCCATATCGGAATAGCCTTCCTGCGGTGCCAGTTCTTTCACCACGATGATGCTCTTCTCATCCACTGCCGTGATAAAATCACCCGATTTGGAATTAAACAGAGAACGCACGCTCTCCAGAGAACTGTTCTCCTTCTCATGGCTGATCTCCAGAATAAACACCACTCTGCGGGCTTCCGTGTCAATATGCAGCTTCTTCGCCCTGTTGTAAATATCCACCAGCAGCAGATTGTCCAGCAGCAGGTTCTTGATGAAATTATCCTTGTCAAACCGCTCCTTGTACGCTACCAGCAGATTCTGAATCTGAAATGCAGCCAT
>JAXEBU010000015.1:0-16367 GCA_034093895.1 Candidatus Choladocola sp.
GAGTCAATGGTGGACTACATTGAAAATGCGAAGGAGAAACGCCCGATTCCGCTGATCAGCTCGGCGATTCATCATGCAAATGAGCTGGTGGTCGAGAAAGCAAAATCGGACAGGGCTCTGGAAGGCATGGGTACCACCGTAGTGGCAGCCACAATCCGTGATGACTACCTTTACGTTGCCAATGTGGGAGACAGCAGGCTTTACCTGATCGACCAGGATATAGAACAGATCACGCGGGATCATTCCCTGGTGGAGGAGATGATCCGTGTGGGCGAGCTGCAGAGAAAAGATGCCAGAAGTCATCCGGACAGAAACGTGATAACGAGAGCGATCGGAGTGAGGGATCCTGTCAGAATTGATTTTTTTGATGTCAAGCTGGAAGCTGGTGACAAGGTTCTGCTCTGTTCTGACGGACTTACCAATATGCTGGAGGATGAAGATATTCTGAGGATTATCAAAAAATCAGGTTCGCTGAAAGAGGCGGCACAGCGTCTGGTAACGGAAGCAAATAAAAACGGCGGACATGATAATATTTCAGTAGTTCTTGCTGAAGTTTAGGTTGACGGGGAAAATGTATGCTGAAAGACGGAATGTTTATTCAAAACAGATATGAAATAATATCCAAAATCGGATCTGGCGGCATGGCTGATGTGTACAAAGCGAAGGATCATAAATTGAACCGTTTTGTGGCAGTGAAAGTAATGAAAAAGGAATTTCGGGAGGACAGGGATTTTATCTCCAAATTCCGTGTAGAAGCCCAGTCCGCTGCAGGACTGGCCCATGCCAATATCGTAAATGTGTACGATGTCGGAGAAGAGGCAGGGATTTATTATATTGTAATGGAGCTGGTGGAAGGCATTACACTGA
The DNA here is from genome assembly GCA_034093895.1 of Candidatus Choladocola sp. Taxonomy (GTDB): domain Bacteria; phylum Bacillota; class Clostridia; order Lachnospirales; family Lachnospiraceae; genus Choladousia. The sequence goes on from JAXEBU010000015.1 coordinate 868, forward strand.
AAGAGTATATCCGGAACAAAGGGCGTCTCTCAGTCCGTGAGGCGACCAGTATTGCGCTGCAGATTTCCGCGGGACTGGAAGCGGCGCACAATAACGGTATTATTCATCGTGATGTAAAACCGCAGAATATTATTATTTCCACAGACGGGAAAGTCAAGGTTGCCGATTTCGGAATCGCAAGAGCATCCACAGCCAATACAATCAATTCCAATGTGATGGGGTCGGTGCATTACAGCTCACCGGAACAGTCAAGAGGAGGATACAGTGACGAGAAGAGTGATATTTACTCTCTCGGAATCACGATGTATGAAATGCTTACAGGCCATGTGCCTTTTGACGGGGATACGGCAGTGGCAGTGGCGATCCGCCATCTGCAGGAAGAACTGCGGGGACCGAAGGAGGTTGTACCGGAGATTCCGTACAGTACAAATCAGATTGTACTGAAATGTACACAGAAGAGTCCTGACAGAAGGTATTCCAACATGACGGAGCTGATCCGGGATCTGAGAGAGTCTCTGGTGAATCCGGACGGCGATTTTGTGTCCTGGGCAACAGTGGACAATACGTCTCAGACCATCATTATGTCAAAGAATGAGGTGGATCAGATCAAGGCGGAGCAGCGCAATATGCCGTCTTACGATGAATCACTGGATGTGGGAGCGGCAGCCGGACTGCATGAGCAGGAAAACGGCCCGAGACAGAACCGGGCGTATCAGCCGGGCAGTTATTATCAGAAGACGGCGTATCAGGAGGTGTCACCGGGAAGACCGGATGATATACCGGATGCGGGAAACTGGCAGGATGATTATACGGAGGACGGAAACGGAGAATACGATCCGTATTATGATGCGTATGATGATCCGAACGATTACGCAATACATGAAGGCAGGAACAAGGGAGATTACCGTCTGGAGAAAAGCTTTGTTCCGAAAAAGGAGAAAAAGAACAGGTCGGATGAGGAAATCGGCCTGAATCCGAAACTGGAAAAGGCGGTGACTGTTGGCGGAATCATTGTGGCAGTGATTATAGGCTGCGTATTTCTTGTCATGCTGGCAAACGCTTTCGGGCTGCTGAACTTCAGAAAAAAAGTGAAGCAGACGGAACCTGCCACAGAAGCGGTTACGGAGACGGAAGGAATTCAGCAGGTGTCTGTGCCGTCAATTCTCGGAAAATCAGAGAAGGATGCCGCAGCACTTCTGAAGAGCTACGGGCTCACCGGAAAGAAGAAGGGCGAGACGGATTCCGATACGTACGGCCCGGGTGAGGTCTGCAGCCAGAGCCCCGAGAGCGGAAATATGGTGGATCAGGGCAGTGTGATAGAATATGAAATTGTTCCGGCGGAGGAAGAGATCGTTCTGTCGGATCTGAGCAATGTGGAACAGAGTCAGGCCCAGGCGTTTCTTCTGACGAAGGGACTGCAATGTACCGTGGATACGTCACGGCAGAGCGATACAGTGGAACCGGGATACGTGATTACAACGGAACCGGCTGCAGGGACGAAGATGAAGCCGGGGGAGACGGTAACGCTTTTTGTCAATCAGGAAGCGACAGCTGCACCGGAGGATTATGTGACACTGTGGAGCCTGTACGGCTATACGCAGGAGCGTGCCGAGGAGGCGGTTGCCATGCTGGATCTGGTGCCGGCGTATGAATATGAAGCCAGCGATACGGTGGGCAGCGGAATGATCATCAGCCAGAAACCGGCTGCCAATGAGCCTGTGCCCAGAGGCAGTACCGTTACACTTGTGATCAGCACGGGGCCTGCGGCTGATGCAGGCCAGGATACAGCAGCTCAGAACGGAGACAGCACTGCAGGCGGTATATGGAAGTGCGATGCTTCACTGGAGCAGCCGACGGGTTACAACGGACAGAGCGTCAGAATCACGCTGTCTCAGAATGGTACGGAAACTACGGTTTATGAGGGAACCACCACATTCCCTTATCACCTGAACGTGGAGGGAATGCCGGGCGTGGAGACAGGAACGGCATACGTTTACCTTCTTGATCCGTCAACGGGAGAAGTGACGAGTACGATTGAGTATCCCGGTATCACATTTGGCAGGACAAACTGATGCAGGGGAAGATTATAAAGGGAATCGGAGGATTCTATTACGTACACGGACAGGATGGAAACGTGTACGAATGCCGGGCAAAAGGAATTTTCCGAAAAGACAAAATAAAGCCTCTTGTGGGGGACAATGTGGAGATGTCGGTGATAGACGGTCAGGCGCTGACGGGAAATGTGGATGCGATTCTGCCGAGGAAAAATGTGCTGATCCGTCCGGCGGCAGCCAATGTGGATCAGGCACTGGTGGTTTTTGCGATGGCCAGTCCGAAACCGAATCTGAATCTTCTTGACCGGTTTCTTATTTCCATGGAGCAGCAGAGCATACCGGTTGTAATCTGTTTTAACAAAATGGATCTGACGGATTCTGAGACTGTGAAGGAACTGCGGGAAGCGTACGAAGGATGCGGCAGCGAAGTACTGTTTCTCAGTGTGGCCAGGCAGGAGGGGATGGAGGAAGTCCGAAACCTGCTGAGAGGAAAAACCACAGTGGTGGCAGGCCCGTCCGGAGTTGGAAAATCTTCTCTGACGAATGCCCTTCAGCCGGGGGTCAGAATGGAAGTGGGAGAAGTCAGCCGCAAAATTGACCGGGGCAGACACACCACGCGTCATACAGAACTGATTGTACTGCCCTTTGAAGAGAGAACGTATTTTCTGGATACGCCGGGATTCAGTTCTCTGTATCTGCAGGGAATCGCCTGTGAGGAACTGAAGGAATACTTTTATGAATTTACCCCGTATGAGCCGTACTGCAGGTTTCAGGGGTGCATGCATCTGAGTGAACCGGACTGTGCTGTAAAGGAAGCACTGCAGGAAGGGAAAATCAGCCGTTTGCGGTACGAGAACTATGTGCAGCTTTCACAGGAACTGAAAAACATCAGAAAATATTGAAAACATTCAGACCTTCTGCTTTTCCGACCGGTAAAACAAGCAGAAGAAAAGGAGGATAATAATGGAGAGAAAAAATATTCTTGCACCGTCGATTCTGTCTGCAGACTTTAACTGTCTCGGAAAACAGATTGAAACAGTAGTACAGGCAGGCGCGGAATATCTGCATATTGATGTGATGGACGGAATGTTTGTGCCGAGTATTTCGTTTGGAATGCCGGTCATTTCGTCGATCCGGAAAGAGACAGACTGTGTGTTTGATGTCCATCTCATGATTGAAAATCCGGACCGCTATATTGAAACTTTTGCAAAATGCGGAGCGGACAGTATTACGGTTCATGCAGAAGCGACAAAGCATCTGCACAGATCCATTCAGAGTATCCGTCAGCAGGGAGTAAAGGCAGGCGTGGCACTGAATCCGGCCACACCGCTGTCAGCACTTGACTACGTACTGGAGGACATTGATCTCGTACTGATTATGACCGTCAATCCCGGATTTGGCGGACAGTCCTATATTCCGGCCATGACGGAAAAAATCCGTACCCTGAGAGAGCGGGCCATGTCCATCGGAAAAGAGCTTGATATTGAGGTGGATGGCGGAATCAATGACGGAACGATCCGGACAGTTCTCGAAGCCGGAGCCAATATCTGTGTGGCAGGTTCCGCTGTGTTTAATGATGATCCGGAGGGAAGCGTGAAAAAATTCCTGTCAGCCATGAAAGAATTCCCGGTCTATTAAAAAAGTGTTCGACATTTTTCGTATGTATCCGGAAAGAAAAAATGAAAAAAAATTGCAGAAAAGTATAATTATTAAAAGGAAAAATGAGAAATGTGCCGGTGAGATCCGGCGCATTTTTTTCGATAATACACGTCAGAATGGGGAAATATGTCGAGCGGTTTCTGGCAGAAGCTATTGTTTATTGTCGCTTTATGTGCTAAACTGTGACTTGCCAAAGAAAAAGCAGAACTTGTGTCTGCAGAAAAACATGCAAAAAATGATAAAAGTGAAACGACAAAAAACGAACGATGAAGAAATGAAAAAGCAGTCTGTATAGAACTGCGAAAATACGAAAGAATATAGAAATGGAGAGAACAGACATGAAACTTGGTATTGTAGGATTGCCGAACGTTGGAAAGAGTACCTTATTTAATTCCCTGACAAAAGCAGGTGCCGAGTCTGCAAATTACCCTTTCTGCACCATTGATCCGAATGTAGGTGTTGTGGCGGTTCCGGATGAACGGCTGAAGCTGCTGGCAGATATGTACAACTCAGCAAAGGTCACTCCGGCTGTCATTGAATTTGTGGATATCGCGGGACTTGTAAAGGGTGCTTCCAGGGGAGAAGGTCTCGGCAATCAGTTCCTGGCAAACATCAGAGAGGTAGATGCCATTGTCCATGTGGTACGCTGCTTTGAGGATCCGAATGTCATCCACGTGGATGGTTCTGTTGACCCGGTCAGAGATATTGAGACCATTAATCTGGAACTGATTTTTTCTGATCTGGAGATTCTTGAACGCCGGATTTCAAAGACAGCGCGAGCTGCCAGAAACGACAAGACGCAGGCAAAGGAGCTGCAGCTGCTTGAGAAGCTGAAAGCACATCTGGAAGACGGAAAACTTGCAATCACCTACAGCACGGAAGATGAAGATGAGATCGGCTGGATGGCAGGATATAATCTGCTGACTGCAAAACCGGTGATTTTTGCGGCAAATGTCGCGGAAGACGATCTGGCGGATGACGGAGCATCAAATCAGTACGTCGGCGAGGTACGCAGATATGCGGAGGCCTCCGGAAGTGAAGTGTTTGTTATCTGTGCTCAGATCGAGCAGGAAATTGCAGAGCTTGATGATGATGAAAAACAGATGTTTCTTGAGGATCTCGGCCTGAAAGAGTCCGGTCTCGAGAAACTGATCAAGGCAAGCTACAGCCTGCTGGGACTGCTCAGCTACCTTACCGCGGGCGAGACTGAGACGAGAGCATGGACCATCAGAAAAGGAACGAAAGCACCACAGGCTGCCGGAAAGATTCACTCTGATTTCGAACGTGGATTTATCCGTGCAGAGGTGGTTAATTACCGGGATCTGCTCGACTGCGGTTCCTACGCGGCAGCAAAAGAGAAAGGGCTGGTTGGCCTGGAAGGAAAGGATTACGTGGTAAAAGACGGCGATGTGATTCTGTTCCGCTTTAACGTATGATTGTAAAATGGTTCCGTCTGATGGCAGGCGGACGGTACAGTATGTGCGGAAGGGGGATGCAGGATGGTCGGTTCCATACGTTTTCCGAATCTTGGAATACACCTTGATCATGTGGTGAAATCCTTTTCCATCGGCAATTTCGGGATTGCCTGCTACGGTATTGTGCTGGCGGCGGCGATGGTAACAGGACTTCTGCTGGTGATGAAGACGGCCGACGCCACAGGTCAGAACGGGGACGATTATTTTGATCTGGGAATCATTGCAATTGTTGTTTCTGTTATCTGTGCGAGAATCTATTATGTAGTTTTTTCCTGGGATTACTACAGGGATCATATTCCGGAAATTATCAATCTGCGTCAGGGCGGACTTGCCATTTACGGCGGTGTGATTGGTGGTGTGATTACGGTAATCCTGTTCTGCAAAGTACGAAAGATAAAATACCGTGTTGCGCTTGATACGGCAGTGCTGGGACTTGTGTGGGGGCAGATGGTGGGAAGATGGGGCAACTTTTTTAACAGAGAAGCCTTTGGAGATTATACCGATAATCTTTTTGCCATGCAGCTTCCGGTCAGTGATGTGCGTGCATCTGAGATTACGGAACAGATGCGTGAACACATTCAGGTGATCGACGGAGTGTCCTGGATCCAGGTGCATCCCACATTTCTCTATGAATCCCTGTGGAATCTCGGAGTACTGCTGATTCTTCTTTTCCTGACATTCAGAGTAAGGAAAAGATTTCACGGAATGATATTTCTTTATTATTTACTGTTGTATGGAGCCGGAAGATTCTGGATCGAGAGTCTGCGCACGGATCAGCTGATTCTGCCGGGAACCGGTCTTCCTGTTTCACAGGTACTTTCGGGGGTACTGGTGGTCGCAGCCGCTGTGCTTCTGATTGTGGGGCAAAAATGCGGCGGCGGCCGAAAAGAGAAGAAAAGCCGGCCTGCATGATCTGGAAAGGAACGAATGAATATGAGTCAGAAAGAATTACTGAAGAGACACATTGAAGAAGAACGGGAGAAGCTGAACCTCCTGCTTTCGGGTGGAGGAAAAGTGGAGGATGTGTACCGTCAGAGCGTTGTTGTAGACAGGCTGATTGAGCAGTATATGGACTGTGACGCAGTGTAAAGTGACGACAACAGAGAATACACAGGAGAAAAGGAAATACTGAAATACAGTAAAGCTGACCACGTCAGGCGTGTAAGGGGCTGCTTCAGATTGTAACCGGATACAGGAATCCCGGTTACAATCTTCTGCAGCTCCTTTTCTTTTTTTTCAGCAGAAAAATTTCTGTATATTTTCCTGGTATTAGGGCTTGTATTTCGTGTAAAATTACTGTATTATAAGTATCAAGTGGTAGAAAGTGGTGTGCTGTGGTACATGGTGGTGGCAAAATGGAGGGAGATGCCCTGCCGGACACACGGCGAAAGGGACACCAGATGAGCAGCCGGAAGAAGGTGTGTCATGATGTTCATGGGAGAATACAATCATACGATTGACACCAAAGGCAGACTGATCATCCCGTCAAAATTCAGAGACCTGCTGGGAGATGAATTTATTGTTACGAAGGGATTGGATGGATGCCTGTTTGTGTTCCCTAAAAACGAATGGCAGATCATCGAAGAGAAGCTGCGCGGACTGCCACTGAATAATAAGAGCGCCAGAAAATTCACGCGTTTTCTGGTAGCCGGAGCTACTACATGCGAGCTGGACAAGCAGGGGAGAATTCTTTTGCCACAGGTGTTAAGAGATTTTGCCGGTCTGGAAAAGGATGTGGTGCTGGCCGGAAACCTGAACAGAATTGAAATCTGGAGCAAGGCTAACTGGACGGAAAACAATGCTTATGATGATATGGATGATATCGCAGAACAAATGACAGATTTCGGTTTAAGCATATAACCTGGGGAGGATTGTATGGAATTCAGACATAAATCTGTACTTTTGGATGAGAGCATTGAAGCATTGCAAATAAAACCAGATGGAATCTACGTGGATGGAACGCTTGGAGGAGGCGGTCATTCCTATGAGATCTGCAGGAGACTGTCAGACAAAGGCAGGCTGATTGGGATTGATCAGGATGCAGCTGCAATTGAGGCGGCCACAGTGCGCTTGGGGGAGTTTAAAGACCGGGTTATAATCGTACGCAGCAATTACTGTGATATGAGAAGGGAACTCGGAAAGCTTGGTATTACATCTGTAGATGGAGTCATTTTGGATCTGGGGGTCTCCTCCTATCAGCTTGACACGGCAGACCGCGGCTTTACTTACAGGGAGGACGCACCGCTGGATATGCGTATGGATCAGCGGCAGACCATAACGGCGAAGGACATTGTAAACGGATACAGCGAGATGGAGCTTTATCGCATCATCCGTGATTACGGGGAGGAAAAGTTTGCAAAGAACATCGCCAAACACATTGTAAGTGCCAGAAACGAAAAAACATTGGAAACAACTGGGGAGTTAATTCATGTTATAAAAGCGGCTATTCCGATGAAAATGCGGGCAGTAGGGGGGCACCCGGCCAAAAAGACATTTCAGGCTATACGGATTGAACTGAACAGGGAACTGGAGGTACTGGAGAATTCACTGGAGGACATGATTGATCTTCTGAATGACAAAGGACGGCTTTGTGTGATTACTTTTCACTCACTGGAAGACCGGATTGTGAAGACCAGATTCCGTTACTGTGAAAATCCCTGTACATGTCCGAAAGAGTTTCCGGTCTGTGTGTGTGGGAAAAAGTCAAAAGGAAGAGTTGTGACGAGAAAGCCGATTGTTCCGTCGGCGGAAGAGTTGGAAGAGAATAAAAGGGCGAAAAGTTCAAAGCTTCGTGTTTTTGAACGTGAAATACATTAGAACCAGGAGAGCGGAAAATGGCAGGAGTAGAAAGAAGGAGCGGCACAGACCGCAATCAGCACGTGAGAACAGAAAATCGGAGGATGTATACGTACGTGGACGGAACAGCAGTACGTAAACTTCAGACGGCTCCGGCTGAACGACAGGAGAAACAGAGAAATCAGTCTACCAGCCTTGCAACAAGAAAGAACAGAGAACGTGCCCTGCAGATGAATCTGGGTTACGTTGTTTTCCTTACGGCAGCAGCAGTGATTACTGTGTTTATGTGTGTGAATTTCCTGCAGCTGCAGGCAAAGGGAACGAAGCTTCAGAAAGAAGTGACCGCTCTCGAAACACAGCTGGATGCGGCAATACTGGAGAATAATTCAGATTACAACAGTATTATGACGGGAATCGATATGGAACATGTCAAGGATGTGGCCATGAATGAACTTGGTATGGTATATGCGAAGAAGAGCCAGATCATCACGTATGAGATGCAGGATGACGATTATGTGAGACAGTATTCCGAAATACCGGCAGAGTAGGTGAAACAGTTGGCAAAAACGAACCGGACAAAAAAAGAAAGAAGATTTACGAGAAAAATGCAAATAAAGCTTCTGGCTGTATTTGCATTCGTTTTATTATTCCTGATTATTATTTTACTGCGGATTGTATACATTAATGTAAAGAGCGGTGACCGTTATGCAAAGCAGGTACTTTCTCAGGAAAATTATGACAGTCAGGTACTGTACAGCAGGAGAGGGGAAATCCGGGATACAAACGGAAGAACTCTGGCTTACAGTGAAAAAGTATACAATGTGGTGCTGGACTGCAAGGCAATCAACCAGACCGTAAACGGAGAACAGATTTATATTGATCCCACAGTCGAGGCACTGAACGAAGTTTTCGGACTGGACAGCAGTGAGCTTCGGGACCGTATTACAAACGAAAAAACAAAGGACAGCCAGTATCAGGTTGTTCTGGAGAAAATTACGGAAGAACAGAAAGAAGAATTTGAATCGTACATTTCCCTGGAGGGAAAAGAAAATCTGACAACTGAGACACGGAAAAAGCTTGAGCGGGTGACAGGGGTCTGGTTTGAAGAAGAGTTTATCAGAAAGTATCCGCTGGAAAGTCTGGCCAGCAACGTGATCGGTTTTTCAAATGAAATCGGAGACGGAATCTGCGGCCTGGAATCGTATTACGATGAACAGCTGAAGGGTACAAACGGACGTGTGTTCGGTTATCTGAACGAAAATCAGGAGTACCAGAAAAAGACGATTGCACCGGAGAACGGGTATACACTTCAGACTACACTGGATGTGAATATTCAGCAGATTGTGGAAAAATACATTGCAGAATTTGACGATACGTACGGTGAGGACCACGATGACGGCACGGCAAAGCACGGTGCGAAAGACATCGGTGTGATTGTAATGAATCCCAACACGGGCGGAATTCTGGCCATGGCGACGAATTCCGGTTTTGATCTGAACAACCCGCAGGATCTGAGTGCATGGTATACCGAGTCAGAAGTCAAGTCCATGACAGAAGAAGAGTACGTAAATGCACTGAACGAAATGTGGGGCAATTACTGTGTTTCAGACGGTATCGAACCGGGTTCCACTTTCAAGCCGATTACGGTGGCTTCTGCTCTGGAGTGCGGAGCAGTGACGGAAAATGACGGCTTTTACTGTGATGGAGGAGAGCAGGTAACAGATACGTATATCCGCTGTGATGCATGGCCCAATGCCCATGGAAATGAGACACTGGGGGATGTCCTGAAGAACTCCTGCAATGACGGACTGATGGCAATCGGACGCCAGATGCGGGTTTCCAGGTTCATCGAGTATCAGTCTCTGTTCAATTTTGGAAAACCGACCGGAATCGATCTTCCCAACGAGGCCTCCGGAGCGGTCTACAATCAGGATACGATGAATGAGGTTGAGCTTGCAACGTGTACCTTCGGTCAGGGACTTACGTGCACGATGATTCAGGAGATCACAGCGTTTTCTGCCGTTGTCAACGGAGGTCGGTATTATCAGCCTCATGTGGTGGAGAAAATTCTGAATGAAGAAGGAAAGGTTGTGCGCGATTCCTCAGAGCTTCTTCTGAAACAGACGATTTCGGAGGAAGTATCGGAAAAGTTGCGTGAATATCTGGAGACTGCTGTAAAGGAAGGTACGGGACGTAAAGCACAGGTTCCCGGTTACCGTGTCGGAGGTAAGACGGGTACGGCAGAGAAAATTGATCCCGATACAGGAAAGCGTGCTGCAGGTAAATATCTGGTTTCCTTCATCGGTGCAGTGCCGATTAACGATCCACAGGTGGTAATCTATGTCGTTGTGGATGAGCCGAACGTTGCAGAACAGGCGAACAGTACGTACGCACAGCAGCTTTATCAGAAGATTGCGACAGAAGTTCTTCCTTATATGAATATTTATCCGACAGAGGAAGTGACGGAAGAACTCCTTAACTCCCTGGGACTGAGTATGGAAGATCTGGGGAATGAAGTGGTTCAGACATTCCAGGCGTACGATTCCTACGGAAATCTGTATCAGGATGCGCGGGTGGAGGACGGAAAAGTTGTAACCGGCAGCGGAACTGAAGTCGCAGGAGCGTATATCGCAGAGGACGGCACCGTTTATGATGCGTATCAGAACCCTGTGTCTTCCGTTACAGTCGAAGAAAATACGCTGGATCCCAAGGCGGAAAACCCTGATATTGCGCTTCCGCCGGCAGAAAACGGAGAAAACGCGGATTCAGGAACCACATGGGAAGGTGCGGTTACAGACGACGATGACAGTGTCATAGAAAACGAATAGAAGTCAGGAACGGTGAATAACCTCATAAAGGCTTTAATAGACTGTATTAAAGCTTTTATGAGGTTTTCCTATGCAGAAAACAAGGCCTTTTCACCGCAGGAAAATTGTAGTGATTTTTTTCTGCTGTTTTGCGGCACTGTGCATACTCATCATCAGGCTGTCCTGTCTGATGGTGGGTGATTCAGAATACTATGCGGAGCTGGCAGAAGATCTGCACGAACGGGAACGGGAGATCAGGGCAGCCCGCGGGAAAATTCTGGACAGAAACGGAGTGGTTCTGGCTGATAACAGGACGGTCTGTACCGTTTCCGTCATTCACAGTCAGATTACCAATCCGGATCGTGTGACAGAGGTGCTGTCAAAGGAGCTGTCCATGGACGAGGATAAGGTACGCAAAAGAGTGGAAAAAGTCAGCTCCATTGAGCGCATCCGGAAAAATGTGGAGAAAGAGACAGGGGACAGGATCAGGAATTACAATCTGGACGGGGTGAAAGTGGATGAGGATTACCGCAGGTATTATCCTTATGGAAGTATGGCATCGAAGGTACTTGGGTTTACCGGCGGAGACAATCAGGGAATCATCGGTCTGGAGGTCGAATACGAGGAGGTACTGACCGGAATATCGGGAAAAATCCTGACGCTGACAGATGCAAGGGGTGTGGAGCTGAAAGATACAGGTGAGAGCAGGCAGGAGCCTGTTGCGGGAAATGATCTTGTCATCAGCATGGATTATAATATTCAGCAGTACGCAGAACAGGCTGCATATCAGGTAATGGAGCAGAAACAGGCAGACAGCGTATCGATCCTGATTATGAATCCGTCCAACGGGGAAATATATGCCATGACCAACGTTCCGGAATTTGATCTGAACAGTCCGTTTACACTGGACAGCCGCTATTTTCCGGAGGGAATGTCAGACAGAGAAGAAGAAACGGCAGAAAACGAACTGTCAGAGCAGGAATATCAGGATGCACTGAATCAGATGTGGAGAAACGGCTGTCTGAATGACACGTATGAGCCGGGTTCTACCTTTAAAATCGTAACGGCGGCAGCAGGAATGGAGGAAGGTGTGGTATCACTTACAGACCATTTTTCATGTCCCGGTTTCCGGATTGTGGAAGACAGAAGAATCCGGTGTCATAAAGCGGGAGGCCACGGCGCGGAGACCTTTTTGCAGGCCACACAGAATTCCTGCAATCCCGTATTTATTGAAGTAGGGCTGCGTCTCGGTGTGGACCGGTATTATTCGTATTTTGAACAGTTCGGACTGAACCGCAAAACGGGAATCGATCTTCCGGGGGAGGCATCAACGATCATGCATAAAAAAGAAAACATCGGTCAGGTGGAACTGGCTACGATTTCATTTGGCCAGTCTTTTCAGATCACGCCGGTCCAGCTGGCTGCCACGGTCAGCTCAATTATCAATGGCGGGGTTCGGGTAACACCACATTTCGGAGTCCGTGTAAAAGCAGATGACGGGGCGCTTCTGAAGGTATATCAGTATGAGGATGACAGAAGAATTCTGTCAGAGGAAACGTCTGCAGTCATGCGTTATCTGCTGGAGCAGGTGGTGGACGGCGGATCAGGAAAGAATGCGTACATAGAAGGATACCGTATCGGCGGAAAAACGGCCACTTCAGAAACACTTCCCAGAAGCGCCAACAAGTATATCTCTTCTTTTATCGGATTTGCTCCGGCGGATGATCCGCAGGTTCTTGCACTTTGTGTGATCAACAATCCCCAGGGAGTGTACTACGGCGGTACAATCGCTGCACCGGTGGTGAAAAATATTTTTGAAAACATCCTGCCGTACCTTGGTGTGGAAAAAAGTACAGCTGCGCAGTCCGAAGAGTGACCAGCTGTTGCGCTTGCATATTTCGTATACTTGTGATAAAAATAGAAGAGTGAAAAACGTTGAAAAGAAGCGGCTGTGTCACTTTATGTGCGGCTGCGGAAAGAAAAGAAGAGGTGTGAAATGATAATAAACGTGGACGTATTGATTCCGCTCTGTGTGGCATTTGCCATCAGCGTACTGCTGAGCCCCTTTGTGATTCCCTTTCTTCAGAAGCTGAAAGTAGGACAGACAGAGCGGGAAGAGGGAGTAAAATCCCATCTGAAAAAGGCCGGGACACCGACTATGGGCGGATTGATTATTCTGATCAGTATTGTTATTACTTCTCTGTTTTATATCGGAAGATTTCCGCGGATGATACCGGTGCTGTTCCTGATTCTCGGATTCGGTATTATCGGTTTTCTTGATGATTATCTGAAGGTGGTTCTGAAGAGGTCAGACGGACTTTATCCGAAACAGAAGATGCTGGGACAGATCATTGTAACGACAGTTTTTATCCTGTATATCTGGAACATGGATGCATCCTGCTTTGACGTTCTGATTCCCTTTACGGGAGGCAGGGTACTGACGGGAAAGTGGGTTCACATTGCAGCCGTTCCGATTGCGTATTTTGCAATCATCGGTACGGTCAACGGCGTAAATTTCACAGATGGACTGGATGGCCTGGCCACAGGAGTCACAACGATGGTGGCAGTTTTCTTTACGGTTGCTTCTCTTGTACTGAAGGGGGGAATTGAACCGCTCACTGCGGCAGTGACAGGTGCGCTGCTGGGTTTTCTGCTGTACAACGTATATCCTGCAAAAGTATTTATGGGCGATACAGGATCCCTTGCCCTTGGCGGATTTGTGGCGGGTGCGGCATATGCAATGAAGATGCCGGTATTTATTCTTATTGTTGGTCTGGTTTATCTGGTAGAAGTAGTGTCTGTCATGATTCAGGTGACGTATTTCAAAAAGACGGGTGGAAAACGGTTCTTTAAAATGGCGCCGATTCACCACCATTTTGAACTGTGCGGATGGTCTGAGACGAGGGTGGTGACGGTATTTACCGTGATTACGGCATTTCTGTGTCTTCTCGCACTGGTAGGACTGGCATAACTGCAGGATTGAGAATGATTAAAATTTAGAGATATGGACTGGATGAAACACAATTCCACCCGGTCAGAAGTGGAGGAATAAAGATGGATCTGAAAGGGAAAAAGGTTCTGGTATTCGGTGCCGGAATCAGTGGAACAGGTGCGGCAGAGCTTCTGCTTAACGCATCAGCTGATGTGATTCTGTATGATGGGGATACAAAGAAAAAAGAAGAGGAAATCCTTGCTAAGCTGCCGGAAGGCAGCAGCGTGAAAATCATTCTGGGAGAGCTTCCGCAGGATGTGGAAGAGGGGCTTGATCTGATGATTTTAAGTCCGGGTGTGCCCACAGACCTTCCGGTGGTAAACCGTATTCGCGAAAAAGGTGTACGGATCTGGGGAGAGGTAGAGCTTGCCTGGGAATGTGGAAAAGGTGATGTGCTTGCAATTACCGGCACCAACGGAAAGACGACCACCACCAGCCTTCTGGGTGAGATTATGAAGGCATGGAAAAAGGAAGTGTACGTGGTGGGCAATATCGGAACTCCGTATACAGGTGCTGCGATGAAGATGACGGACGAAGCGATTACGGTTGCCGAGATCAGCAGCTTTCAACTGGAGACTACAGAGACTTTTGCTCCGAAGGTAAGTGCGATTCTGAATATTACTCCGGATCATCTGAACCGTCATCATACCATGGAGGAATATATTCGGGTGAAGGAGCTGATTACGGCCAGCCAGGGACCGGAGGATACGTGTGTGCTGAATTACGAAGATGAGATTCTCAGAGAATTTGGCAGAACACTGCATACGAAAGTCATTTATTTCAGCAGCCTGCATACACTGGAACAGGGAATTTATCTTGACGGGAACAACATTGTGTACTGCGACGGAACGCAGCAGACGGTGATCTGCTCCACGAAGGAGCTGAATCTCCCGGGAAGACACAATCATGAAAATGTCATGGCAGCAGCAGCCATGGCAATTGCATACGGTGTGCCATTTGAGGTGATCCGGAACGTGGCCTGCAGCTTCAGAGCTGTGGAACACAGAATTGAATTTGTGACAGAAAAGCATGGAGTCGTGTACTACAACGACTCAAAAGGAACGAATCCGGACGCGGCAATCAAGGGAATTCAGGCGATGGATCGCCCGACGCTGCTGATCGGAGGCGGTTATGACAAGAATTCTTCTTATGAAGAATGGATTCAGGCTTTCGACGGAAAAGTAAAATATCTTGTTCTGATTGGACAGACAAAGGAAAAAATTGCAGAAGCAGCCAGACGCTGCGGATTCCGGAATATTATCTTTGCGGATACACTGGAAGAGGCGGTACATATCTGTGCAGACCGGGCAGAGAGCGGCGATGCCGTGCTGCTGTCACCGGCATGTGCAAGCTGGGGCATGTTCCCGAATTATGAGGTTCGCGGCAGACAATTTAAAGAACTGGTAAATCAGCTGGCATAGGAAGTGATTGATTGCGCCAAAAATGCGGAAAGCCCGACGGTTTTCTACTGGTGATTGTACTGTTCCTGACTTTCTTCGGTCTTGTGGTTCTGTACAGTATGAGCGCGTATAATGGGCAGGTCCGGTTTCAGGATGCTGCGTATTACTTTAAAAAACAGTTTTTTGCCATGGCTCTCGGCATGGCTGTGATGTATGCGGTATCTTCCGTGGATTATCATGGGCTGCAGAAGCTGTCTGTCCCGGCGTACCTGCTTTCCCTGGTGCTTTCCGGTGCCGTGCTTCTGTTCGGGGACGCA
>JAXEBU010000016.1:0-32098 GCA_034093895.1 Candidatus Choladocola sp.
GATGGCAATAGCCGAATATCCAAATCTTTAATAGTCTGTATATAGTAAGTATTTGCACATTCTTTTTTGCATATCTCAAATAACTTTCTGGTGTTCGAGCTGTGACTGCCTCCAATAACAATCATGCTGTCCACTTTTTTCGCAATCTCACGGGCTTCCGACTGACGTTCCTCCGTAGCACTGCAGATCGTATTCAAAATATCCATCTTATAATAACGCATTTTTGAAATAATTTCAACTAATTTATCAAATTTCTTGTAATTAAATGTCGTCTGTGAAACGATACAAAGCGGTTTCTCCGAATCGTGGGTAAAACATTCTGCTTCTTCTTCCGTCCCCACCACGAATACGTTTCCGCTGCACCATCCTTTGATTCCTTCCACCTCAGGATGTCCCTCATTTCCGATAATCAGCACATCGTATCCCTCTTTGCTGTGCTCACTGACGATCCGGTGTATCTTTTTTACAAAGGGACAGGTGGCATCCACCATCTCCAGATTTTTTTCTTCAATCAGTCTGTAGATCCGTTCCGGTACGCCGTGGGACCGGATAATCACAGTGCCCTCTGAAACTCCGGCCAGCTCTTTTTCATCATTCAGAATACGAACACCCTTTTCTTCCAGTTCTCTGACTACCTCTTCATTGTGGATAATCGGACCGTACGTATAAATCGGTGTTTTCCCTTCCTCCACCTGTCTGTAAACCTGATCTACGGCACGTTTTACGCCGAAACAGAAGCCTGCCGTCTTTGCTGTAATTACCTTCATCCGCAACCCCTCTCACATCCGTGCTTTCGCAAGTGTGACAATCCGTTCCACCACCTCTTCGACAGTCATATCGGAAGAATCAACCAGCACTGCATCTTCTGCCTGTTTCAGAGGCGCTGTCTCACGGTGCATATCGCGATAATCACGTTCTTCAATGTCACGTTCAATCTCTTCAAGGCTGCACGCTTCCCCCCGCTGTACAAGCTCCTGAAAGCGTCTGAGCGCACGTGTATGTACACTGGCTGTGAGATAGATCTTCAGCTGGGCATTCGGAAGAATCAGTGTTCCGATATCCCTTCCGTCCATCAGAACATTCTCTCTGGACGCAAGATTTCTCTGGAGATCCGTCAGCTTTTCACGCACCTGAGGCTTTGCGGAAGATGTACTGGCCATGCGGCTCACCTCCTCTGTACGGATCAGCCCCGACACATTTTCACCGTTCAGATAAACCTGCTGCTCTCCATTCTCATAACCGATTGTAACGTCAATCTCATCCAGTGCTGACAGAAGCTCCTGCTCCGATGATACATCCGCATTCCTCCGGAGAAGTCCGAGAGCTATGGCCCGGTACATGGCTCCCGTGTCCACATACAGAAAAGACAGCTCCTTCGCCGCACGTCTGGCAATGGTACTTTTCCCGGCCCCTGCAGGCCCGTCAATTGCAATATTAAAACTCATGTTTCTTCCTCCCGTTTTTACCGTCTGAAGGTTCAGCTGTTTTCCGCGATGCCGCTTCCGGCAGCATATCCTGTGGACCATGCTATCTGAAGATTAAAGCCTCCTGTCACCGCATCGAGATCCAGAACCTCACCTGCAAAATGGAGTCCCTTAACCAGCCTTGATTCCATGGTCGACGGATTGATTTCCTTCACGCTGACACCTCCGCGCGTAACAATAGCTTCATTATAGCCGCGGAGTCCCGTTACCGTCAATGGAAAATGCTTCGTCAGATCGACCAGTGCCCTTCGTTCTTCTTTTACAATATCATGAATCACCTTTTCTCCGGGGATACCGCTTCTTTCCATGATCACCGGAATCATCTTTGCAGGGAAAAGACTGCCCAGAACATTTTTAAACTGTTTGTTCTTTCCCGCTTCAAATTCCCGCAGAATTCTTGCATCCAGCTGCTCACGGGTAAGCGCCGGTTTCAGGTCTATTTCCATCCGGAGCGGATGCTCTTTCAGCTTTTTCTGTACTCTGCTGCTGGCTGTCAGGATCAGAGGCCCTGTCACACCGAAATGAGTAAACATCATCTCCCCGAATTCACGGAATAATTCCTTCTTTCCATCGAAAAATGCAACCTCCACATTGCGCAAAGACAGCCCCTGCATTTTTTCAGCCCAGCCGCCCTCCGTCTCCATGGGTACGAGAGACGGGGAAAGCTCTGTCACACTGTGTCCCGAAGCACGGGCAAAGGCATATCCGTCCCCTGTAGAACCCGTTGTGCGATAGGAAATACCTCCCGTGGCAACAATCACCGCATCACCCCTGATTATTTCTCCAGAGGACAATTTCACTCCCGTCACACGTTGTTTTTCGTTCTCCTGTTCAGAGTCAATCTGTGGATCACCGGTGTCACATTCTGTAAGGATTTCCTTCACTTCTGCATTCAGACGTACCTCTGTGCCATCTTTTTTCAGCCTGCCGGCCAGCGCCCCTATGACATCCGAAGAATGATCAGAAAGAGGAAATACACGGTTTCCGCGTTCCGTCTTTGTCTTCATTCCTTCTTTTTCAAAAAAAGAAATCACGTCCTGACTGTTAAACGAATAAAATGCACTGTATAAAAACTTTCGGTTCGTACAGACAGCCTGCAGCAGTTCCTCCACCTCACAGTTATTCGTCAGATTACACCTGCCCTTACCTGTGATATAGATCTTTTTTCCAAGCTTTTCATTTTTTTCCAGAAGGCAGACGCGATGGCCATGCTCTGCTGCTGCAGCTGATGCCATCATCCCGGCTGCTCCCCCTCCGATTACAATTACATTACTCATGTTCTTCCTGCAGTCCTTCCAGTCCAGATGTATTTCCATTCTGCAATTCAAACCAGAATTCCACACCGTCATCCCTGTTGCGGACGCCGTAATCCTGGTGAAATGATTCCATAATTGCCTTCACAATTGACAGGCCCACACCGCTTCCGCCGTATTCCCGTGTTCTCGCCTTGTCCACCTTGTAAAACTTGTCCCAGATCCGTGCCATGTCCTCCTCCGGTATGCATTCTCCCGTATTAAATACAGTAACACGAATCTTATCTGTATCTTCTGAAGCTCTGGCCGTCACCTCAATCCGGCGTTCCCCGCTGACATGATTCAGCGCATTGCTGAGATAATTTGTCAGAACTTCTTCCACCTTGAATTCATCCCCCCATGCATTCAGTGTCTCATCACCTTCGTAAATCAGTTCTGCTTCCTTCTGCTGGGCAAGAATCATGACAGACTGAATCTTATTCCGGATCAGATCGGCGAGGTCAAACCGCTCCATCACCACCTGTTCATTGCCGAACTCCAGCTGATTCAGCGTCAGAAGCTTCTGAACGAGCCCGTTCATCCTGGATGCTTCGTCCATGATGACTTCGCAGTAAAATTCCCGGCTCTCCGCATCGTCATTGACACATTCCTGAAGCCCTTCCGCATATCCCTGAATCAGGGCAATGGGGGTCTTCAGCTCATGGGACACATTTGAGAGAAACTCCTTTCGCATGTCATCGATTTTTTCTTTCTTTTCAATATCCTGCTGAAGCTCATTGTTGGCTGTCATAAGCTGAGAAAATGCCTTTTCCAGATTCTCGGACATTTTATTAAAATGTTCTCCCAGCTGTCCCACTTCATTTTTTCCGCCGCTGGTATACTTCACGTCAAAATCAAGATCTGCCATACGCTTTGACAGCTCCGTCAGCTCTGTCAGCGGCTTCGTTACACGCTTTGAGACAAACCAGATCAGAAATGTGGTAAGTACAATTCCCGTCAGACAGATATACTTCAGAAATTCATTGGCAATCCGGATACTGTCACGGATACCGGTCACGTTAATCCGCATGAAAAAATAGAATCCCTTATCCAGCGCACCCCACATTTCCAGATAATCGAGACGGATGGCCGAATCGTATTTCTTCTGAATCGTATACCGGTCATTCTGCTCCATCACAAACTCCGGCTGGTTGGAATCAATCCGGATTCCATAGCCGTTCAGTCGTCCCACCATGATGTCCACGTATGCAGAAATATCTGTGGTCCACATCAGTTTATTATAGTTTTCGTCTGTGACAAGAAAGGATATGTTGTTCGTGTTGCACCGCTGTACGAAATCGTTCAGCTCATCACCCTCCATTTTGCCGGAGTCATTTATATTCTCATTCAGCGCTTCATATGCCTGCTCCAGCACTTCTTTTTTACGGACGTAATAAAAATCCTCCAGGAAAAAATTATTGGCCAGAAAACTTGCCAGAAACATGGCTGCCATGAGCCCCGCAAATATGACAGACAACTGTTTTCTGATTGACATATTCATAACCGTGATCAGCCTTCCACTTCAAATTTGTACCCCATACCCCAGATCGTCTTAATGTAGTCGCCTCTGTCACCCAGCTTGCTCCGCAGCTTTTTCACATGAGTGTCAATGGTTCTCGCATCTCCGAAATAATCATAATTCCACACACTGTTCAGGATCTTTTCCCTTGACAGAGCAATTCCCTGATTCTCCATAAAATACGTAAGAAGCTCAAATTCTTTGTAGCTGAGCTCCACGTTCTTTCCGTCAATGGTCACCTCGTGAGCCGCCTTGTTGATCTCAATGCCTCCGGCACGCAGAATATCGTCTGCGGAAAATCCGCTGGTCCGGCGAAGAATCGCTTCCACACGGGCCACCAGAATTTTGGGACTGAAAGGCTTTGATATGTACTCATCCACACCCAGTTCAAAACCGAGCAGCTCATCCCGCTCATCTCCTTTTGCCGTCAGCATGATAATCGGCACCTGAGAGTAGGATCTGATCTCTCTGCAGACCTGCCAACCGTCCATTTTCGGCATCATAACATCAAGAATAACGAGGGCGATATCTTTCATTGCAAAAAAAATATCAATTGCTTTTGCTCCGTCTTCCGCTTCCACAACATCGAAATCCTTTTTCACAAGAAAGTCACGGACCAGCTTTCTCATTCTGCTCTCATCATCCACCACAAGTATTTTCAGACGTTCCATCGTTTCGCTGCACTTCCTTTCCGTTTATTACCTGCTGTATCATAACACGAAATTGTGTTCCATGTGTGAATCTTTCCTTCCGGCAGGTAAGAAACGGGGGTGTCACAGAATCAGATTCTGCAGCAGCCCCCGTATCCCTTTACAAGATACTTATGATGTTAAGAATAGCATAAATTCATTGTGGCAGCAACCGTATTTCAATTTATTTTACCGTCACCGCACAAGTCACTTTTTCCAGGGAAACTATCAGTACGATTTGTCGAACAGGAATGAAATTTCTGTTCGACAAAAAGGGGCTGCTGCAGAATGTTTCGGGGATTTGTGCTATCCCTCTGAACTTATTCTGCAGCAGCCCCTTTTCTCCTCTGCCCGACACGCTGACGGTCCATGGAGTAGACGGGAATCGAACCCGTGTCCGAAAGCCAGTCCACTGTCCTTCTACTATCATAGTCAGTTATTTGACATTCCCTCCGGCAGGCGACAGCTGACAGCCTTCTGCCTTCAGTAGCTTCATGATACGCCCATATGCGCAAAGCTTAACATATGTCGTTTCCTGCATCGTCGATGCCTGGGTCTTAAGGTGCAGGTGCCCTAAGTCAGACAGCTGCCATTAGGCAGCGTATGCTAAATTATCTTCAGCGTTTAATTTTAATTTTGTGATTTGACGCATCACCTGCGGATAGCTTCTCCAGCTTCATAACCCCCGTCGAAACCTTTACTACCCCGGAGTTATACCTGTTAATCATAATCGTTTCGTCAGGCCTTGTCAAGTTCTATTATTTTCAGATACGCATGCTGACCTTGAATTCTTTCTCAGCTTCTCTGCGCTGGTCTTTCCTGGCGATATCCTGACGCTTGTCGTAGAGCTTCTTACCTTTTGCAAGGCCGATTTCCACTTTTGCAAGACTCCCTTTTAAGTATACGCGCAACGGTACGAGCGTATACCCTTTTTCCGCAATTTTTCCTGTCATTTTATTGATCTCGCCTTTGTGCAGCAGCAGTTTTTTAACACGCAGAGGGTCTTTATTGAATATATTGCCCTTCTCATACGGGCTGATGTGCATTCCGTAAATAAACACTTCCCCGTTCTCTATGCGTACAAAGGATTCTTTAATACTGCACTTGCCCATACGCAGGGATTTCACCTCCGTGCCGTGAAGAGCAATGCCTGCCTCATACTTATCTTCTATAAAATAGTCATGATACGCCTTTTTGTTGTTTGCGATCAGCTTGATTGATTCTCCCATACCGATTCCTCTCCAAGAATTTTACTGCTTTTTTTATTCTGCCAGTTCAAAATCAACTGTTTTCGTGCTTTTGTCGGCTCCTGCAACACGTATTCTGACACGGTCTCCGAGACGGAATACACGCCCTGTATCGATTCCATACATCTCAAATGTTTCTTCTCTGTAATAATAGCGGTCATCATACATCCGGCTCACATGTATCAGCCCCTCCACCGTATTGTCAAGTTCTGCATACATGCCATAGGATGTCATGCCTGAAATCACACCGTCAAATTCTTCACCGATATGCTCCGTCATAAACTCGGCCTTTTTCATTTTTACAGTCTCCCGCTCGGCCTCATCGGCCCGACGTTCCGTCCTGCTGCAGTGTTCCGCCGTTTCCGGGAGAATCTCCTGATAATGATCCATCTTTTTCTGATTCATCCTGCCACGGATCACATCCTTGATAATCCGGTGGATCTGTAAATCGGGATATCTGCGGATCGGTGATGTAAAATGACAGTAATGTTTGGCAGCCAGGCCGAAATGGCCGGTGGATTCTGTCGTATATCTGGCCTGTTTCATGGAACGCAGCGCCAGACGGCTGATAATTGTCTCTTCCGGTGTATCTGCAATTCTGGCCAGAAGCTTCTGAAGCTCTTTCGGGTGAATCTCATCTGAAACGCCTTTCATTCCATAACCGAAATTTGCAATGAAAGAAGCAAGGGACTGTATCTTTTCCTGATCCGGAGCTTCATGGGTTCTGTAAAGAAAAGGAATCTCCTGCCAGTAAAAATGCTCCGCTATGGTCTCATTGGCGGCCAGCATAAATTCTTCGATCAGACTGGTGGCCTCATTCTGTTCATACGCACGAATATCCACCGGAATCCCGTTTCCATCGAGTATCACCTTTGCTTCGGGGAAATCAAAATCAATGGATCCCCGCTTTCTCCGCTTTGCGTGAAGAATTCCGGCCAGTTCATTCATATGTTCGAACATTGGGACAAGTTCACTGCATTCCTCTGCAAGCGCCGCATCCTGTCCTCTCAGAATCAGCTTTACTTCATTGTAGGACATCCTGCGATTTACGCGGATCACAGATTCCACAACATCGTGGGACAGTACATTTCCTTTCTGATCAATCTCCATCAGACAGCTCATGGACAGCCGGTCAACACCGGCATTGAGAGAACAGATTCCGTTGGAAAGCTTCCGCGGCAGCATGGGGATCACACGATCCGCCAGATATACACTCGTTCCCCGCTGATACGCTTCACGGTCAAGAGCACTGTTCTCCTGTACATAATTTGCCACGTCCGCAATATGAACGCCCAGATGGTAATGTTCTCCGTCAAATGTAAGAGATACGGCGTCATCCAGATCCTTCGCGTCCTCTCCGTCTATGGTCACCATCATCATCTGCCGCAGGTCTTTTCTGCCTGCCATATCAGCTTCACTGACCGTCTCCGGCACACGCTGTGCCTGATTCATCACGCGCTCAGGAAATTCGTATGGCAGCTCATGTTCAAAGACAACGGACAGAATATCGGTTCCGGGATCACTCACATGGCCAATAATCTCTTTGATACGGCCCTCAGGTTTCTTATCTCTGCTTCCGTAGGATATCAGCTCTGTCAGGACTTTATGGCCGTCAACAGCTCCCATGGTGTGTTCCTGCGGGATGAAAATATCAGTAGTAATCCTCGGATTATCCGGAATCACAAATCCATAGCTGCGGTTCTTCTGAAATGTACCAACCACCTCATGAATACCGTGCTCCAGGATCCGTACTACAGTGCCTTCCCGCCGTTTCCCTTCGGCAGTCTGCAGAACGGCTGCCATCACTGTATCGCGGTGCAGTGCACCGCCTGTCTGGTCTTCCGGAATATAAATATCATCTTCCTGCCCTTCTGTCTCCACAAAGCCAAATCCTCTCGGATGGGCGATAAACGTACCCTTCAGAAACTGTGCTCTTGATTTGCGATATTTCCCTTTGACAGTAACTTCAACCTTTCCATCCAGAATCAGTGCATCCAGCACATCCTTCAGCTGCTGCCTGTTCTCTTTCGGAATCTGCAGAAGGATTGCCATCTCTTTCAGCTTCATCGGAAAATACTGCCGGTCACAGATCATATCATAAATCACTTTTTTTCGCCGCTCAAACTGTTCTTCTTCCAGTGACATCTTCTCTTCCTTTCTCTGCTGCACGCGAGTACGCATCATCGCGGAGCGCTTTTATCGTACAGAAAACGAAGTTTCCTGTACAATAAATAACGAAGTCTCTATACGATAAAAAACGAAGTCTCTATACGATGAAAAAGGACCGGTGCACAATTGCATCAGTCCTCAGTCTCTAAAAGTTTAAATTCAAAACAGCTGCAAGCACAATAAAGAGAATAGCCAGCACTTTCGTGAACTTAACCAGCTTTCCTTCCATGGAACGGGATTTGTTCTTACTCCAGTAGGAATCACCCATACCGCCAATCGTTCCAAGTCCGGCATCTTTACCCTGCTGAGCCAGAACCAATACAACCAACGCAATACAAATCAATACGAAAATGATAGTTAAAAAAATCCTCACAGTGAACCACACCTCCTATGTCAAACATAAACAGTCTACCACAGGATAAGGGATATTTCAACTGTTTTTTTCTTATATGCTGTATTTATTTTCCTTTAAAAGTCCTGCAGCACATGCAAGAACAAGAGGTTGCAGACACGTATGCCTCCATAAGTTTCGCTTATTCTGTCATATGCGTAAACGGATTCTCATACAGTGCATTCAGACCGATTATATCCTCAATTCTCAGCAGCTGATTGTATTTTGCCACCCGTTCACTTCTGCAGGGCGCTCCCGTTTTTATCTGACCGGAACCCACGGCCACAGCCAGATCAGCAATCAATGTATCCTCTGTTTCACCGGACCGGTGTGAAATAATGGTGTGATATCCGTTTTTGTGTGCCAGCTCAATCGTCTCAAGAGCTTCTGTCAGTGTACCGATCTGATTTACTTTGACGAGAACGGCGTTGCCTGCCTTCTGTTCAATTCCTTTCTGCAGCCTCTGACGGTTTGTCACAAACAGATCATCTCCCACAAGCTGTACTCTGTTTCCGATTCTCTCTGTCAGCTCTTTCCATCCGTCCCAGTCATTTTCATCAAGCCCGTCTTCAATGGATACAATGGGAAACTGACGGCACAGATCTTCCAGATAGGAGATCATTTCATCTGTGGAACGATAAATCTCTGTTCCCTTCATTCTGCTCTCACCGGGAAAAAAATACGATCTTTTCTCACTGTCATAGAGCTCACTGGATGCGGCATCGAGTGCAATTACGATATCCTTTTTCATACGGTATCCCGCACGTTCCACTGCATCTGTGATCAGATAAAGTACTGATTCGGCATCCTCCAGATCGGGAGCAAAACCACCTTCATCACCTACTCCCGTTGCAAGACCTCTTGATTTCAGCATCTGCTTCAATGTATGGTATATCTCGGCACACATCTGCAGGCCGTGGGCAAAACCGTCTGCTCCCACCGGCATGATCATAAACTCCTGCAAATCCACCGTATTATCGGCATGACATCCGCCGTTCAGTATATTCATCATCGGAACCGGCATCCTGTGTGCATGCATTCCTCCCAGATAACGAAACAACGGCATATCAAGTGTTTTGGCTGCAGTCACTGCAGCAGCCATAGAAACACCCAGTATACCGTTGGCACCCAGCCTTTTTTTATTTTCCGTACCGTCCTCTCTACAGAGAATCCGGTCAATGGACGACTGTCCGTATACATTTTCACCGATAATTGCATCCGCCAGAATCGTATTCACGAAATGACACGTCTGCTCCACGCCTTTTCCGTGATACCGTTTCTGACCGTCCCGCAGTTCCACAGCTTCATACTGACCGGTGGAAGCGCCGGAAGGAACGGCTGCCCTCCCGACGCTTCCATCTTCTGTCATAATCTCTACTTCCACTGTTGGATTTCCTCTGGAATCCAGTATTTCTCTCGCATACACATCCGTTATGGGCATATAATTACACATATTGCAACCTCCTTTTTCCTTTGCAATAGTATCTCCCGTAACCATGTGTTTCACTCTGCATTTACCGGTTTTCCTGTGGCAATTCCTTCCTTGCCTTACCTGCTCAGGCAATCAATACATGTTTCCGTTTCCGAAAGGAAACAGATGAAAGCTTTCGTCTGTATCATCGTCCTGAGAGGAACGGCCTGAGCTTCTCTGCTGATCTTCCTCATCGTCGTCCGTATTTGTGCCTTCCTGAAGTGTGACTTCCACTTCACGACTCTCGTACGTACCGTCATTTGCCGTCTGCACCTCAACGGTTACTGTTTCTCCTACAGAATAGTAGGACATTTTCTCGATCAGATCAGAAGAACTGAGAACAGATTCTCCGTCAAATTTTGTAATAATATCTCCTTTGTGAATACCTGCCTTTTCCGCAGCGGAGCCTTCTTCTACTTTATAGACAAACGCACCCTCCGGAATGTCGTACAGTTCTTTTGCATCATCAGTTACATTGACTACGGTAGCGCCCATGTAGCCTCTCTCGCTGTTGTCCATCCTGTCACGTGTCTCTTTGTTAATCAGATTCTCAAGAACCGGTATTGCTGTGTCTACCGGAATGGAATATCCCATTCCTTCTGCGCCGGTTCCGACTTCTTTTGCCATGTTGATTCCGATTACCTGGCCCTTTGCGTTGAGCAGTGCACCGCCGCTGTTTCCAAAGTTAATCGCCGCATCTGTCACAATCAGCTCTCTTGAAATACCGTCAATGGTAACCTCACGGTTCAGTGCACTGATAATTCCGCACGTTACACTCTGACCGTATCCAAGGGAATTGCCGATGGCAACGGCCGATTCTCCGACTTTGAGATTATCCGAACTTCCAAGCGTTGCAATTTTCAGCTGACTTCTCACTTCCTCCGAAATATCCGAAAGCTGAACAGCCACGACTGCCAGTTCGTAATTTCTGTCCATTCCCTTGATCTTTGCCGATACAACAAGATCCTCCGGATCCTCTGCATCCACACTGAAGCCTACCGTCAGTTCTGTTGCTCCGTCAACCACATGGTTATTTGTGGCAATCAGAAGCTCTTCGTCGTTCTGAGCGACAATAATACCGGAGGCACAGGATTCTTCTTCGATCTCCTGTATTCCGTAATAATACGTTTCCACTTCTTCTACAGACTTATTCGTGATCGATACGATAGAAGGCATGCATTTTTCCACAATTTCAGTAACGTCTGTGGCAACAATTGCATCTGCTGCAGTATCCACGGTACCGATTGCTTCAAATATCTCTTTCTTTTTTTCTGTCTCAGTTTCCGTCTCGCTCTCGGTTTCCATCTCTGTTTCTGTTTCCGTTTCTGTCTCCGTCTCCGTTTCTGTCTCTGTTTCCGTTTCTGTCTCCGTTTCCGCCTCAGTTTCACTTCCTGCAACATTAAGAGTGATTCTCTGCTCGTCTTCTTCTGCATTTACCACTCCTGCTTTGTGAAGTGTCACTGCAGCTGATGATCCTCCCGCCAGAAGAACGCCTGCCATTACAATGGCACCATACTTTTTCCATGCATTCATTCTGCGCTTTTCATTCCCGGTTGACTCCTTTTTGTTTTTATGTACTGACATAAAAATCTCCTTTCCCTCTGCTCTTTCCGATACAGATTTTAATCTTATTATAAACTCCAGATTTTTCCGTTTTGTTTCTTACACCATAATATCGAATGATTGTGTCAAAAATGTGAACACAGGCTGTGCATTCTGTGTTCCTGTTACAAATCAGATAAAAAGCAGTCAAGCCTGCCATCAAAGCTACTCGCCCTTACTCATGAGGGGCTTGTCTGCTTTTGCGCGCCGAGCGTGCTCAGCTCTGCTGACATATTCTCTACACGCGAGTGCGCATCATCGCGGAGCGTTTTATTGTACAGGAAACGAAGTTGCCTGTACGATAAAAAAAGAACACAAAGGATATGCGCAGGTCACACATTTGTGTTCTTTCCCATTATACCATCCTGTATGTGAAATTCAAGTCTTTTTTTGACTTTTTTATCCGTTTCACATCATCGCAGAATAATTCACTTATTTGTCAGATAATCCATGAGGTTTTTCATTAATGTTTTATAGTGTTTCCATTCACAGAACTCAACCGGAGCCCAGTGCGGGGAACAGTCCGTACTCACAACAGCACTTTTTCCCTCTCCATAGGACGCCGCCGCAATAAACGGATCACCGCATACGGTTGCAACCAGCTCAGCTTCCGGTTTCACCTGACTGTAATTGTATCCCAGCACGCACGGGAACTCTTCATCTATCCCTTTCAAAATGGGATGATCCGCTTTTTCTGCCTTCGGGAAAACGCCCTCACAGTGTTCCATACGATCGTCATAAGGAACCAGCTGTACAGGCAGAACATCCTGAACCGCAGTATGAACCCATTTGCCCTGTCCATTGATGCCGGAAAATGTCATATAGCCGCCAAACATGAGAAGTCCGCCGCCCTGAAGAACGTATTCTTTGAGCAGATTGCATCTGTTCGGCCTGCGTTTGCTGGCTGTCCATGTTGCCACCGGAATATTGAGCGTATCTGCTCCGATATCGGAAAGAATAATCACATCATACTCTTTTAATTCTTCCAGTGTAAAAGGAAAGCTTTCTGCAGCAATATGGTTCGGCATAAAATGGAATTCATATCCGGCTTCTTCAATCGCCTTGTCAATATATCCGAGACCCGTTTCATATTTTGATGAATAAAAACTGTTAAATCCCTTTACCTCCATCATCGTTGCTGACCAGGATTCGCCTGCCAGTAAAACTTTTTTTGCCATAGTTTTGTCCTCCTCCGTCACGTTGTACTCATTTTTGTCACAAATTTACTCATTACATTATTTACAATAATAGAAATAATGAGAATAATACCGGTAATTGCCAGAATCCATGTAGAGTTAATTCCTGCCATCTGCAGACCGGATTTCAGCATGGTGATAATAACTGTTCCGATAATAACACCGCTCAGATGACCGCGTCCGCCTTCCACTGCCGAAATACCGCCCAGCATTGCTACCGTAATCGCATTCATTTCCATTCCGCTTCCGGCATCCGCCCGGGCTGTCATCAGCCAGGAGCAGTTGATGATTGCGCCGAAGGCTGTCAGAACACCTGCCAGTACAAATACAAAGAAAATGGTCCACTTTGTTTTAATTGCTGCAAATTTTGCCGCTTCTGCATTATTTCCGGTCAGATAGATATTGCGCCCGAATCTCGTTTTGTAAATCAGGAACAGCACCACTGCCAGCACAGGAATAACCATAAACAGAATCTGGTTCGGGATTCCGAACGTCATTTCCAGAGACAGCCAGGAAAATCCGTCCGGGAAACCGGAAATTGCCACTCCGTTTGTAATGTACAGAGCCAGGGACGCAAATACGTACTGTGTGCCCAGCGTGGCAATCAGGGAAGGCATATTGAAAAATCCGACCAGAACACCGTTAACCATTCCGAACAGTCCGCCTGCAATAATTGTCACCAGCAGTGCCACAGCCATGTTTCCCGTATTCTTATATGTAATTCCCAGGATAACACAGCTCAGACTCATGATGGATCCGATGGAGATATCGATTCCGCCCGGGATAACCATGATCACGAGTGCTTCTCCCACCGCCATCAGAAACAGCGTTGCGCCAAACTGCAGAATCTCAATAAGATTGTTGATTTTTGCGAACTCCGGATTCAGAATGGACAGAATCACAATCTCTATCACCAGAAGAAACGCAAGAAATTTTGCACGGCTTTTCGCCAAAGAAAGAACTACGTTTTTCATGCTTTCGCTCCTTTCTCAGCAGGTTTTGAAGAACGGCGCATTGCACTGATGGAATCGAACAGTACACAGAGAATCATCAGCATGCCTACGAAGAAGTTCTCCAGAAGAGACGGGATTCCCATAATAACAATACCATTTTTCAAAAATCCAATGAAGAAAACACCGGCCAGAGTACCGATTACAGATCCTCTCATGCCGCTTCCCTTTGCACCGATACCGCCAATCGTAACAGCCGCAATACACTGAATGGCCGTGCTGGAACCGATTGTCATCTCAACGCTTCCCATACGGGCAATGTACAGCAAACCTGTCAGCCCGGCCAGCGCACCTGTAAGACAGTAGGAGAAGAAACGAACCTTTGCCACGTTAATACCGCTCAATACAGCTGCCTCTTCGTTACAGCCGATGGCATAAATGTGACGGCCGTATTTCCGGTACATAAAAACATAGTAGAAAATCGCGTAAATAATCAGCACCAGAAACAGCAGCACCGGAATTCCCGCCACCTTTGCAGTCGTGATTCCGCGAAAAGACGGTTTCAGGCTGGTCAGCCATTTGCCGCCCAGCAGGCCGAAAATCACAGCTTTCCAGACATTGCTGGTCGCCAGTGTCGTCAGCATATCCGGAATGTGCAGCTTCGCGATAATCAGTCCGTTTACCGCACCCACCAGGACACCGATCCCGGCTGCCGCCAGAATAATCAGAAACGTATTCATTCCGGCCTGAATCATGTATCCTGCCACAACGGCTACGACACCCATGACTGCACCTACCGACAGGTCAATGCCGCCCAGCAGCATGACGATCGTCATTCCGATACTGATGATGGCAACTTCTGTGTTATTCTGAATAACCCGGACAAAGTTGTTGGCGTTTGCAAAATTCGGTACAAAGATGGAAAACAAAATAATCTCAGCTGCCAGAAGAGCAATTGCAAAAAATTCTCTTCTGGTAGGATGCGGAATATACTTTTTAAACATGCTTACCCTTCCTTTCCATCCTCTTCTTCACACATACACCAGTCCATAATTGTGGAAGCAATAATCTTGGCACTGAGGATATACTCCGGTATCTCAATATGTTCATCCGACTGGTGGCACAGCTTTGAATCACCCGGGCCAAAATTCAGCGTGGGGATCCCCACATTGCAGAACCATCCCATATCCGTATGGGCACAGTTGCCTTCTACAATCGCCTCCGGATGCAGTTCCGTCAGACACCGTTTCGTAACTTTGAAAAATTCTTCCGTATCATACGTCTCACCGCAGTCCGCATCCAGAATCCACTCAATTCTCGGCGGATTTTCCCTCAGATACGGATCCGTCTGTGCAATGGCCTGTACAAAATCCTCAATCTCTTTCTTCACTTTTCCGCCCAGTCCGTTTTCATCTTTTTCCTGGGGCAGATACTGCGCATCAAAAGTCAGTTCCGCATGGTTGGCAAATGTTGTCGGATACTCTCCTGCCTCGAACTGAGCAAATTTCATCTGACACGGAATCGGAAGGTATTTGTGCGCCTTCGTATAGGTCCAGTTCTCATTAAAGGATTTAAAATGCTCCAGAATGTAAGCAGCTTTATCGATTGCGTCTACGGCGCCTCCGTTTCTCCAGTCCTCACGCTTCAGCTCAATATGTCCGGCCTGCCCTTCGATAATGATCTTTCCCCAGAGAATGCCGCGGCACAGCGGTGCCAGCTTCAGATGGGTCGGCTCTGTCAGAATACACGCATCGGCACGGTATCCCTCCGCCATCAGCGCAAGCGTTCCCATACCGCCGGCTTCTTCATCTACCACAGTTCCGATCTTCACGTCTCCTTTGAGACGGATTCCCGCTTCCTGAATTGCCTTTACGGCAATTGTCATTGCTGCAATGCCGCCTTTCATATCACACGTACCGCGTCCGTAAATGGTATCACCCACCTGATCGGCAGAAAACGGATCATGTACCCATTTTGATCCTGTCTGTACCACATCCATATGACCGGAGAGGAATATGGATCTTCCCCCGCCGGATCCCTTCAGTTCTCCGTACAGATTCGGGCGGTCTTCAAAAGTATGATCGGCCATATATCCTGCCTTGTCCTTGTACGCAATCAGTTTCTGTGCATCAGGATAAGTAAGCTCTGTCTGAAATCCCATGTCTTCTATGTACTTCTGCAGATATCTCTGTGCGTCCCCCTCCCCTTTCAGGGATTCCTCGTCGTCAAAATAAGGATTCACACTGGGAATTCTGATGAGATTTTTCAGCAGACCGGCCGCTTCCTCCGTATGCTCATCCAGCCATTTATAAACTTTATTCTTATCAGCCATACTATCTCCTTACTCTGCCACTTCACACCAGTCCATAAGAATGGAGGCAATCATCTTTGTACATGTTATCAGGTCTCTGACTGTGACAAACTCATCGGAATGATGGGCCAGTCTCGGATTACCGGGCCCGATGTTCATCGTCGGAATACCCACATTGCAGAACCATCCCATATCTGTATGGAAACCGATTCCTTCAATCCCGCTCTCCGGATGAACCTGA
Organism: Candidatus Choladocola sp.; assembly: GCA_034093895.1. Lineage (GTDB taxonomy): Bacteria > Bacillota > Clostridia > Lachnospirales > Lachnospiraceae > Choladousia. The sequence continues at coordinate 16,563 of JAXEBU010000016.1, forward strand.
CGGGCACTTTCCACCACCTGACGGAAAAACGGCTGGTCATCCAGTGTTTCTCCACAGTCAGCATCAATCAGCCACTCAATGTGCGGCGGATTTTCTTTCAGCCAGTCATCCGTCTGTGCCACTGCTGCCACAAAATCTTCCAGTTCTTTTTTTACCCTGCTGCCAAGCCCGTTTTCGTCTTTTTCCCTCGGAAGATACTGTGCATCAAACACGATCTCTGCATGGTTGGCAAATGTTGTCGGATACTCTCCCGCATGAAATTCTGCCAGGTTCACGGCACAGGGGAGTGTCATATACTTATGGTTTTTCGTAATCGCCCAGTCCTGATTCAGATTCCGTATCGCACGTATATAGAGAAGTCCCTTTTCAATTGCATCTACCGCTCCTCCGTCACGCCAGTCGCCCTGCTTCAGTTCAATATGTCCGGCTCTTCCTTCAATTACAATTTTACCCCAGAGAATACCTCTGCAAAGAGGTGCTATCTGCAGATCCGTCGGTTCTGTGATAATACAGCCATCTGCACGGTTTCCTGCTGCCATGAGCGCAAGCGTTCCCATACCGCCGGCTTCTTCATCCACCACCGTACCGACCTTCACATCGCCTTTCAGCTTCAGTCCGGCGCCCTGGATTGCCTTCACAGCCATGGTCATGGCTGCGATGCCGCCCTTCATGTCCACTGCACCGCGTCCATATATTTTTCCTTCATCGACGGTACCCCCGAAAGGATCATACGTCCATTTGCTGCCCCGCTGCACCACATCAATATGGCCGGAGAGCAGAATGGATCTTCCGCCTCCTTCGCCCGGCAGATCACCCACCAGATTCGGGCGGTTTGTAAATACGTGATCCGCATAATATCCCGGTTTTCCTTCGTATTCTTTCAGTTCCTTGGCATCGGGATACTGGAACTCCGTCTTCATTCCCATGGCTTCAAGATGGCGCCGCAGAACAGACTGAGCCAGATCCTCATGCTTATAACACTCTTCCTCGTCAAAATAAGCATTGACGCTGGGAGCCTGAATCAGTTCCTGGAGCAGGTGTACCACATCCTCCTGATGCTGATCAATCCATTCATAAACCTTCTGTTTGTTATCCATAAAACCACCTCGCGTCTTCCTATTCGTTCAGATTCAGCGCATACTTCAGAATATTTTTTTCTGTCGCTTCTTCCCTGTCAAAGTGAGCCGTAATCTCACCTGTGTGCATCGTAATCACCTCATCACTCAGTGCCATCACTTCAGGCAGGTCAGAGGAAATCAGCATAACAGCCACACCCTGCTGCGCAAGCGCAATAATATATTTGTGAATTTCCGTTTTTGTCGCCACATCAATACCGCGCGTCGGCTCATCCAGAATAATTACCTTAGGCTGTTCCAGCAGCCATCTGCACAGCAGAACCTTCTGCTGTCCGCCGCCGCTTAACATCATGATCATATCCTCCTGGGATTCCACCTTGATGCTGTATTTATCAATATTGTCCTGAACCGCCTTTTTCTCTTTTCTGCTGTTCATGATGCCGATGCGGTTTGACAGAATATTCAGGAAAGACGCGCTCATGTTGCCCCGTACATTATGGGCATCAAACAGTCCCTGTGTACCTCTGTCCTCCGGTACATAGAAGATTTTACGACTCACCGCCTGCTGTGTCGTAATATGGCTGATGTCCTCATTTTCAAACAGTATTTTTCCCTGTTCTGCATTTGTCTCACCGAAAATGGCCCTTGCCATCTCCGATCTTCCGGAGCCTACCAGCCCGTAAAAGCCCAGTATTTCGCCCGGTCTCAGAGTAAAGCTGATATTACGGTACGTTTTTCCGTGGCACAGCCCTTCTACTTTCAGAATTTCATCGTTCTTTTTGTAATCTCTCGGAACGTAAATATTCCGGTCAATTTTTCTTCCGGACATTGCTTCAATTACATTTTCTTCCGTTGCCTCCGAAGCCTTCATCCGCCCGGTGACACAGCCGTCCCGCAGAATAATAATGTCATCGGAAATCCGAAGAATCTCCGGCACACGATGGCTGATATAAAGGATACTTACTCCCTTTGCTTTCAAATCAAAAATTATCTGAAACAGTTTCTCCGATTCTGCATAACTCAGAATCGAGGTCGGCTCATCCAGAATCAGAATTTTGCACTGGCGAAAAACACCGCGTGCAATCAGTACCAGCTGCTGGTTACCAATTGACAAACTTCCCATCGGACGGGAAAGTATTTTTTCATCCAAATCTACAAGTTTCAGGGCTTCCACGGCCTGCGCGTACATCTCGTTCCACCTGATGCCGGTTTTGTCAGAAATCTCGTTGCCCATGAATATATTCTCAAGCACAGACATATCCGCAAACACATTTGGCTCCTGATAAACGATGGAAATTCCTGCTGCCGCTGCATCCAGCGGAGAGTTGAGAACCAGTTTTTTCCCATCGAGATAAATCTCTCCTGTGTCATTCTTGTACGCGCCGGCAATAATTTTCATCAAAGTCGATTTTCCCGCGCCGTTCTCACCCATGACCGAAAGGATCTCTCCTTTTCTCAACTGAAAACTGACATTCTGCAGCGCGTGGTTTCCACCGAATGATTTATTAATTTCTTTTGCTTCCAGAATAATATTGTCTGCCATTGTTTTTCTTCCTTTTTTAAAATGAGGCACCCTGACCTGATACCTCATGTCAGGATGCCTTTGTGATATTTTAGAAATTGTAATTGTCTACATTTTCCGGAGTGATTACCAGCGGATCGCCAAGAAGCAGAATGCCTGTCTCTGCGTCGTATGTAACCTCTGTGTCAATTGCTTCGATGTACTGTGTCTCCTGGAACTCATTGCCTACTGCTGCCTGATATCCAGCCCAGCATGTCAGATAACCGAGAGCCTCAGCATCCCAGAGAATGGAAACCTGCATGATGCCGTCTTTCATGTACTCATTTACAGTTGCCGGAGAACCGAAACCGGTTACCTTGATCTCGCCTGCCATACCAGCCTGATCTACTGCCTGGCAAACGCCCGGGATTGTGGAAGATGCAACACCAATCAGTCCCTTAAGATCCGGATTTGCTGTCATAAGATCCTGTGCCTGCTGAAGAGCTTCCTCACTGCTTCCGTTTGCAGTATATTTTACATCAAGAATCTCGATATCCGGATAATTTGCTGCTGCGTAGTCCTGCATAGCCTTAATCCATGTATTCAGGTTTGTAGCAGTTGCAACACCTGATACGATGCCGACTTTTCCTTCGCCGCCCATCTGCTGTGCCAGCTGTTCCATCAAAGTCTCACCAAGTGCGGTATCATCTGCCTGTGCTACATAGAAAGATCTTGTGCTGTCTGTTGCATCTGAGTCAGATGTATAAGCTACAATGCCTGCTTCCTGAGCCTTTTCAATGGAAGGGTTGGTAGAGGAGCTGTCCAGAACGGAAAGGCTGATTGCATCTACGCCGCGTCTGATCAGGGAGTCAATCTGTGTCACCTGAAGATCGGCACTTGCTGTTGTATCACCGGCATAGATCCATTCACATCCAAGATCCTCAGCTGCTCTCTGTCCGCCTTCATCCATTGCAGTGAAATACGGAATACCAATAAGCTGCGGAACAAAAGCAACCTGAACGGTATCCTCCTCTGCCATTGCTGCTGCCGAGAAGCAGGATGCTGCCATTGCTGCTGTTAACAGGATACTAATCACTTTCTTCTTCATACTGAATCCTCCTTACTTTGTGGAAAAATTTTATCTTAATCCTTATGGATCAGATTCTTACAGTTGGTGATAAAACGTTTTATCACAATAAAAATTTAAAAAGGCGCTTTTTTCGCCTTCTTTGGAACCGTTCGGAAAGTCTTTTCCCTTCCCTGATAATCTGATTATACATTTGCTAAAACGCTTTGTCAATATGTATTTTGTAATTCTGCATATATTATTTTGACAAGCAGCACAAAAATTGGCTATAATAGTCAATCAAGCCGGTTCTCTCCGCGTTTCCCGTCTCTGAAATGTCCAAATTTGTATTAATTCTTTATATTTTTTAGACATCTCACACATTTTATCCATTCATTTTCTCTGCACGCGGAGCGTTATTGTCGTATAGACAACAACGTTTTTTATGTAACAAAAAGAACACAAAGCATATGCCGGCGGCACACCTTTGTGTTCCTGTTCATTATATCATCTCTGTTGCAAAAATCAAGTCTGTTATTTAAAAATTTCTGACGTTTCAGCCGAATCATAACAGAATACTGATCATGGGCAGATCCCGTCTGTCTTCATCCCAGATCGCGGAATTTACCGAGGAATTCCTGGATTCTGGCGTGATCTGCGCCAAACACTTCATCCGGTTTTCCCTCCAGTGCCACCACACCTTTATCCATGAAAATGACACGGTCGGAAATATCGCGGGCAAAAGACATTTCATGAGTCACGATTACCATGGTAATCTGCAGATCTGCCAGGGATTTTATCACCTTGAGCACCTCGCCGGTCAGTTCCGGATCCAGGGCGGATGTGGGTTCATCAAAAAACAGAATTTTCGGATTCAGCGCAAGGGCTCTGGCAATCGCCACCCGCTGGCACTGCCCGCCGGAAAGCTGACACGGATACGCGTCTGCTTTGTCCTCCAGGCCCATTTTTTTCAGCAGATCCATCGCCTCCCGCTCCACCTCCTCTTTTTTCCGCTTCTGAACGTGGATCGGTGCATCTGTAATATTCTTCATAACACTGTAATGAGGAAACAGATTAAAGCTCTGAAAAACCATTCCGAAATACCCGCGAATCCGCTTCAGATCCTCACCCTTTGCGTACACTTCCCTGCCGTGTTCCACAAAGGCCGCCTGTTCACCCAGGTATGTAATCTCTCCTCCGTCAATCTTCTCCAGCATTGCCGCACAGCGCAGAAGTGTGGATTTTCCCGAACCGGACGGACCGATAATCGAGAGAATTTCACCTTCCTTTACAGAGATGGAGATATCCCTGAGAACTTCCAGGCCTTCAAAATTTTTCCTGATATGCTTCATTTCCAGAAGATTCATCCGTCCACCTCCTACTCATAATAATTGAGACGTTTCTCAATATGTTCCATGATCATGGCAACCACCAGGTTGAATATGTAATAGAACACCGCAGCACCTGCATACGGAATCATATTTGTCTCTTTGGAAGCCCAGGCTTTGGCCGTCGTAAACATCTCCGAATATCCGATGGCAAATGCCAGTGAAGTATCCTTTACGAGCGTGATGATTTCATTGGTCACAGACGGAAGAATACGCTTGATCACCTGGGGCAGAATAATTTTCATAAAAGTCTGCACCTTTGTATAGCCCAGCAGCTGCGCCGCCTCGTACTGCCCCCGCGGCATGGACTCAATTCCGCCCCGGTAAATCTCCGCAAAGTACGCGGAATAATTCAGGGCAAATCCGATCAGCGTGGCATAAAACCGGTAATTGTTGCTGATCCGGATTCCAAAAATATAATACGGCCCGAAATATACTACCATCAGCTGTAGCATCAGCGGAGTACCGCGCATAATTGAAATATACACTTTAATAATGGATCTCAGTATTACATTTTTTGACATTCTGCCAAAGGCCACAATCAGTCCCAGCGGAAGGGAAAACAGCAGCGTCAGACAGAATATCTTCAGGCTGGCAATCATGCCGGATGACAAATCCAGAAGCATCGCCTGTACATTCATAGATATAATCCCCCTGTGTCAGTCAGATATCCCCAGCATTCTGCGCGGGGAATAACGTCCTTGTGCCCCCTGCAGTTCACATGGCACGATCGCTTCGCATCATGCATCATACAGGAGGCACAGTAATTTTTCTCAGTTTCTGTTTTTAACCAGCCTTATTTCTCAATGATTGTAATATCTTCTCCGAACCACTTTTCAGAGATCTCTGCCAGTGTTCCGTCTGAAGCCATCTCTTTCAGTGTATCATTTACTTTATCTCTCAGCTCTGTATTGTCAAGTGCAAATCCAACGCCGTACTGTTCGGAAGAAATCTCCTGATCCAGAATCGTGAATCCGCCCTCACGCTGTTCGATCTGATAACCTGCAACTACAATATCCATTGCAATGGCATCTACTGCGCCGGACTCCAGATCCATAAATGCTGTATTGTAGTCTGCCACTGCCTGCAGTGTACCAAACGTATCGGTCAGTTCCTTGTTATCATTCAGAGCTGCCTCTGCGGAAGAATCTGCCTGAACCTCAACTACCTTTCCTGCAAGACCATCCCAGTCTGTGATTCCGGAATCTTCTGCCACTACGAACACCTGCTTATTATCAAGATACGGATCGCTCCATGCATAGTCATCTTCTCTGCCGTTAATCGTAAATCCGTTCCAGATACAGTCAATCGTTCCTGAGTTCAGCTCCATATCCTTGGAATCCCATGCAATCGGCTGCGGTACGAACTCAAGGCCGAGACGCTTTGCAGCTTCCTCTGCCAGTTCAATATCAAAACCTGTGAATCCGCCCTCATCATCTACGAATCCCATGGGCGGGAAATCCTGGTCAAATCCTACTGTAAAAGTTGTCTGCTCCTCTGCCATACAAGCGGTTCCGGCTACCATGGATGCTACCATTGACAGTGCCGTCATTGCAACGATCATTCTCTTTTTCATAATTATCCTCCATTCCCGGCACACGCTCTGCAGGCATGCCCCATCTCATTCTGTCACCGGAAGCAGAATGTATCTGCCGCTGTTCTCTCCGGCGTTTCTTTCTCATGGTATCACTCTACCATGCTAAACTGCACGTCTATACTAACAAATTATTTCTTTACTGTCAAGGACAAAAAGAACGGCTGCTCCACATCCCGAAAGGAACTGCGGACAGCCGCTGTCTTTTGTTTTTATTCGTCTTTTTATCCGTCTTTTTACTCCGGATCGACTTCACTCATTCTGCTCTTATACATGAAGATCCAGATTCCAAACAGAATCATCCATCCCATTCTTCCGACTGCTCCTGTAATACCGGAAATCTCAGCATTTACTATTCCGGAAAGAAGGTTGATCACGGAAGTGAGGGCCAGAATAATGTGAACCACTGCCACATAACCGGATGCCTTTCCATAAACCTCGCCGGTTCCTGCATTTCTTCTGCAGGTCTTGATCGTAGCCAGGAAACAGAAATAGTACATGATGATCATCATCGCAGCCACAATGGTCAGGACAAGTGTAATAATGGCTACCACCAGCATTCCCTGTGCCTTTGATACCCATGCTGCGATTACCAGTGCCACCGATACAACAAGAATCAGAATCATAAAAATACAGTTCTTGATCATTTCAATGATCACCGTTGCCTTCACAAAGACAAATCCGGCACCTGACATTTCTTCCTTTGCCGTTCTCACTGTTATCACAATCAGCCAGAGACCGATACAGAACAGAAGATCCGGAATACGAATCACAAGATTTGCCACAATCGCTCCTGAATCGAGGCTGGAAAGCAGCTTTGTAATGCTGTCCACATATCCGCTCATCTGCGCCGGCAGGCTGATACCGCTGATCAGTCTGACTACCTGCGAGTAATTCAGCTCATTTAAAAATACAGCTGCAACGGAGCTTACCAGATATACTGTATGTAAAATTGCGATCAGAACAAAAACGGGAGACTTGATCACTGCTCTGGCATTTTCCATGATCTGCCGCGAACTGCCGCCCTGCATCCTGTTTCCCGGATATCCTGCCGGACCGCCCTGCATCCTGTTTCCCGGATATCCTGCCGGGCCTCCCTGCATCTGATTTCCCGGACGTCCTGCCGGGCCTCCCTGCATCTGACTGCCCGGATATCCTGCCGGATTCCCCTGCGGTCTGTTTGCCGGGCGTCCCGCCGGATTCCCCTGCGGTCTGTTTGCCGGGCGTCCCGCCGGATTTCCCTGCGTCTGATTTCCCGGATATCCTGCCGGATTCCCCTGCGGTACTCCGCCCGGTCTTCCCTGAACTGTTCTCCGCACCGTTCCCTGCTGTCTGCGTTCACGCTCGCTCATGGACATCTGTGCCTGACCGTATATCTGCGGACCGCTCTTCATTCTGTGCGGTGCCCTGCCTTCCGCGCGACCCTGCTTTGCGGCTGCCCCGGCTGCTCCTCCGTTTTCCTCTTTTCCGGCCGGAGATGCTGCTGTGCGGTCTGCATCACCGGAAACCGCTTCTGCATGTTCTGCTTCAGCAGAATTTTTCTCCGTATGCTCTGCCTGAACCGCTCCGTCAGAAGACGTTTCCACTGCTGCACGTTCCTCTGTTTCGGAATGATGCCCTTCCGGCTGCCCCGGCGCTGCATTCCGATCAGATTCCGATGCCACAGGAGTATCTTCCTCTATATCCAGATACGGATTCCCGCAGACTTCGCAGACTGTACTATTCTCATCTCCGATATTTCCGCAAATAATACATCGCTTCATTTTAATCCCATTCCTCCTGTTACTCTCTCTTTTCTCTTCTGAAATATTCTCTGCCCTTTCCGATCATTATATCTTATATTGGGAAGCAGGGCAAGCAAAAAATCGGTACAGCCAACCCGGCTGTACCGATAAATGCAAGACTCACTCGGGAGTCATCTTTCATCTGTATACGGATTTACTTTTTCCTTCCGTTTCTTCAGTCTGCCAGCATTTTTTCCAGGCTGACCAGTTTTACACTCAGAACAAAAATCTCTGCTGCCACAGAAAGCTCTTCCGGTGTCGGGAAAGACGGGGCAATTCGGATATTACTGTCCTTCGGATCTTTTCCGTACGGGAATGTAGCGCCTGCAGGCGTCATGGTTACTCCGGCCTCTTTTGCCTTCGCCACAATCTTCTTTGCACATCCCTCCATCGCATCAAAGGCAATAAAGTAACCGCCCTTCGGTCTCACCCAGCTGCCGATCTCCAGGCCGCCCAGTTCACGGTCAAGGGTATCCAGTACAGCCTCGAACTTCGGACGAAGAATGTCGGCATGCTTTCTCATATGCGCACGGACACCGTCCATATCCCTGAAGAACCGCACATGGCGCAGCTGATTCAGCTTGTCATGGCCGATGGTCTGATATTTCATCCACCGTCTTGCATCTGCCAGATTTGCCTCAGATGCTGCCATTGCAGCAATTCCGGATCCCGGAAAGCTTACCTTCGATGTGGAAATAAACTTGTATACCATATCTTCCGTGCCGGCCTTTTCACACTCGGACAAAAGCTCCAGAATCACATCCTGATCATCATCGTAGAGGTGATGAATGGAATATGCGTTATCCCAGAAAATACGGAAATCTTCTGCTGCCGGTTTCAGATGAGCAAATCTTCTGACTGTCTCATCGGAATAGGAAATACCGGTGGGATTGGAATACTTCGGCACACACCAGATTCCCTTGATTGCGAGATCCTCAGCTACCAGCTTCTCAACCATGTCCATATCCGGCCCCGTCGTCAGCAGCGGCACATTGATCATTTCAATTCCGAAAAATTCGGTAATTCCAAAGTGGCGGTCGTATCCGGGAACGGGACAGAGAAATTTCACCCGATCCAGCTTTCCCCACGGTGTATGTCCGCAGACACCCATGGACATGGCACGTGCCACAGTATCAAACATAACATTCAGACTGGAGTTGCCGTAGATCAGAATATTCTTCTCCGGCACTTCCGACATATCTGCCAGCAGCTGTCTTGCTTCCGGAATACCATCCATAATTCCGTAGTTTCTGCAGTCCACTCCGGCTTCACAGACCATATCTGAGCTGCTGTTCAGCACATCCATCATTCCGTTCGCCAGATCCAGCTGAGCTTTCGCAGGCTTTCCTCTGGACATATCGAGCTTCAGTCCTTTTGCCCTGATCTCCTCATATTTGGCCTCCAGCGCGGCCTGCTCTCTCAGGAGTTCTTCTCTTGTCATCTCTTTGTATGGCTTCATAATGTCTCCTCCAGTACTGTTTTTTCATATTCTCCTCATCTGCCGCATATTTATACGGCAGGACAGAAATACGCTGTGGTATCACTGCCCGTTTCTGTCTTTATCAGGCGCACAAATGTCCGCTTTCAAAAGCTCACTTCATCTATTTTATCTCCTGACTCTTTATCCGTCAAGTCTTTTTGCTGATGCTTCCTGTATTTATAGCGTGAGATTTCCACTGCATCCTCCACTTCCAGATCACGCTCTCCCGCCAGAGACTCCAGATGATGGCGAAATTCATGGAGCAGAACTTTCCTGATCTGCATTTTCAGCTCTTCCTCCGTGCAGAATCCGAAACACACAGCAAAAGAACCGTAATACAGCACGATAAAGCGCCCCAGATAACGGTCATGATGGTATTCTCCCAGAATAAAAAGGTCATGATCTTCCGCAGCCGGATGCAGCCTCCTGCGGTCTCTGACCATGACTCCGCCATGCAGTTCCCGGAAAAAATCTTCCGGGAACGTCTCAGCAATTTCCATTGTAATTTCTTCAAATCTTTCCGGTGATATCATAAAATCTGCCCCACCAGCAGACAGTCTCTGCTGTGTTCACACTTTCCGTATGCACAGTCGGTAGAAATCAGCACACTGCTTCCGTCTGCGCGATGCTCTGTTTCGCAGACAACCATTCTTGTCTGATTCTGCGCTTTGCAGAACCCGCTGATAAATTCTTCTGTAATCATCTCTGCCATCCTGTTTTCCAGCCGCCTTTCTCTTCTGCAGGGCACTTGATTATCCCCGCATCTCCTCAATTTTCTCCATCAGAGCACGCTTCGTCTCAGCAAAAGCTTCTTTATGTTTTCTCGAAACAGCCCGCGGATTTCGCTTCAGCAGTCCCCTGATCGCCCCGCCATAGGCGATATGCATTTTTTCTTTCTGTTCACCCGTCTTAATCAGCAGCTCCTGCAGCTCCTGCGTAAGCTGGGCTTTCGCTTTTTCTCCTGCAACGAGAAGTGCATTTTCCAGTTCCCGCTTCTTTTCCGTAAGCTTCTGCAGTTCTTCCTTCAGCCGCTCGTTCTGAACCAGGATATCTCTCAGACGGATTGCAGCGTGGAAAGAAGTAACAAAATCGGCAGTAATCAGCGGCGTAATCACGAGTACAGTCCCCGTAACGAGCGGCTCTCCCAGCCGCAGCACAAACCCTTCTATAAAAGGCTGCACCACATCAACCACCAGCACTGTCATAACACCCCAGCAGATGGTGGATTTCAGGCAGATATAGCCATTAACATTCAGAAATTTTCCCGTGTAGTCCCAGTAACGCACCCGGAACAGCCGTTCCATAATGTCTCCGGTGATGTATTCAAGAACCGTAGCTGACACCATACCCACCAGAAACATGGCCGGAATGTTTCCGCGAAACGGAATCGTCACCACCAGGACACAGACTGCACCGCTGCCGTAAATCGGCAGGAACGGGCCTTTCAGGAACCCTCTGTTCACCGGTTTTCGCTCACACACTGACACGAAAGCACTTTCCCAGATCCAGCCCAGGAAACAGTAGATGTAAAAAAACAGTACCCACTGTGTAAGTGAATAGATTTCCATGCTCCGTATTTACTCCTCGTCCTCTTCTTCCGCAATTACTCCTGAAACAGAACTGATCGTACTGACCGCAACAATCACAGCCACGATCACAACAAATAAAATCATCACTGCAAGAAATACACCCATGTTCCATGCCTCACTTTCTTATTTATGAATTTCCAGAAGCTTATTTTTAAGTTCCAGCTCCATACGGTTCAGCTCTTCTTCTGCCGCCCGGCGTTTCTGACGGCCGTCCTCCTGAATCCGGATCACCTCATCAAAGGTGGAAATCAGCGCCGCATTGGTCGCCTTCAGTGTATCGAGATCCACAATACCGCGCTCCGAAGCCTTTGCACTCTCCACAGTAGCCATTTTCAGTGCTTCTGAATTCTTGCGCAGCAGCTGGTTCGTCATATCCGTAACCTCTTTCTGTGCCTTTGCCGCCTGGTTCGCATGCTCCACCCCCAGCGCAATCACCATCTGGCTCTTCCAGAGCGGAATCGTATTGACAATTGTGGACTGTATTTTTTCAATCATCAGAGAATCGCTGGACTGAACCAGGCGAATCTGCGGTGCCGTCTGGATTGCAATCATTCTGGTCAGCTCCAGATCGTGAATCTTCTTTTCAAACCGCTCACAGAGCGATTCCATATCCTTTGCTGCCTGTGCATCCTCCGGAAGGTTACTTCTCTGTGCCTTTTCCACCAGTTCAGCCAGCTCCGTCGCCCGCACTTCCTCCAGCCGCTTCTTTCCGGCCAGAATATACATGGACAGCTCTTTAAAATAAGACAGATTCAGGCCATACATCTTGTCCAGGACAGCCACATCCTTCATCAGCTGCATCTGGTGGCCTTCCAGTGCCTCACAGATTTTTTCCACATTCCCTTCGGCCTTCTCATACTTCGCCTTCATGGAATTAAGCTTATTGCCCTGCTTTTTGAAGAACCCGAGAAAGCCCTTCTCCTCTTCTTCTGTATCGATGGTCTTCAGCTCCGTCACCAGGCTGGAAATCATATCGCCGACCTCTCCCAGATCCTTCGTCCTGACATTTTTCAGCGCATTCTCCGAGAAATCAGCCATCTTCTTCTGTGTACCGACACCGTACTGCAGAATTCCGTTGGAATCATGGAGATTGATCTGTTTGCTGAACTCATCCACCATCCGTTTTTCCTCGTCAGACAGAATGGACTCATCCAGCTGCGGCTCTGCCGGTTTTTTCTCCTCCGCTGCCACCACTTCTTTTTTCTCCGGAAGCGGATCCCCGAAAGTCAGTACCGGTGTTGGTGTATCTGTAAATGTTTTAAATTCGTCATTCATTCCCGTTCCTCCCTTGTTCCGTAGATGCGTTCTTAATTTTGCCGCCTATTTCTGTGCAAAGTCTTTTTCTGTCAGGCCTTCCTGTGCCAGCATGGTATGCAGCACGCTGATATCGGAAGAGATATCCCAGGCAGTCTCCTGGAAAAGGCTGTCCAGAAGATTTTCAAATGCCGTATTAATCGTATCAAGCGCATCCTCAATCTCTTTTTTCGTACTTTCAATATTCTGTCCCCGGATCGGCTGATCATTCAGCTCACAGTAGGCATCCAGCAGCTTCCGCGTAGTCGGAAGATAATAGCTCATCATCTTTTTCAGCTCTCCCGCAACGGACGGATCCTTTTCCGCCTCCCGGAAAATTCTCGTAATCACCAGCTCCAGACGATCCAGTTTTGATGACATCTCCTCCTCCGGAATCCGCTCATTACACGCATGAATATGGCGAATATAATTCCGCCCTTCACGAATCAGCTCCGCACATTCGAGGCTGACAGAAGCTGCCCCATTTTCGGATGCTTCCACCGTCTCCTTCCGGCTGTCTGTTTCTTTCTGTTCCTTCTTCCGGTCCTTTGCCATTTCACGGCGCTCATACTCCGTCTGCGTCGTCAGATACTGCTGATACGTCTGCTGATCCGTGATGAGAAGTGTCTCTTTGCGGTCCAGATATCCTTCTTTAAAATAACCGCCATGGATCATTTTTTTCAGGTCCCGGCGCACAAATCTGCAGCTCTTTCCCGCTGCCGAAGCCAGTTCCTCAATCAGGCAGTATGTCCGTTCCCCGAGAATCTCCTGATACCGGCGAAAGCGCTTCGCAAATCCCAGCTTCTTCGTACCGCAGATCCCTGTAACAAATGCGCCTCCCGACACAATGGCCAGAAACGCAGCAGGAAACGCAATAAAAGGCAGATTCCGCACAGCCAGTCCCACGAACAGCAAAAACAGAAGGGCAAGCCCGAAGGTACTGCCGAGACAGTATCCCAGCCATGCCATAATGCGCCCGGAGGTCTCACCCGGCACTTTCGTTCTGACCGCCACCGGTTTCGTCTCCCGTTTCGGCTCATTTTTCCGCTGTTTCTCTTCTGCCTGATGTTTCTCCTGCATATTGCGCTTAATCCGGTCCGCAGCCTCTTTATTTGTATACTGATACTTCTGCCGATTATTATCCACAACATCCTTAAGTGCTGACTGGAGTTCATTTACGGTAGAATCCACCACATTCGCAATCGAGCTGCTGAGCTCTGAAAAGTCTTTGCTGTCTATGGCATCCTGAACAATCTGCTTAATCTGATCGCCGGCCTCATACCAGTCTTTCTTCATCATAATGCGTCTCTCCTAAACCCCATTTGATTTTGAGTATAACACCTTCCCATTTATCCTGCAAGAACCAGTACATCAGAAAATAAACAGATTAAATAACAGGCTGCCGCGGAATATGCAGCGGGGATTTCTGTATCCGGTGTTCACCTTGTCTTTCCGACAGCTGTCCGCACGAAACGGATTTTATCCGTTCTGTTCGGACAGCCGTCTCAGACATGTGTACACCAGGATATCAGAAATCCCCTGTACATATTCCGCGGCAGCCCCGCAACATTTCCCGTCTGAGTTTACTGCAGTAATTGATCCAGCCGAAAACGTGTCCCGCAAGGCACACTGCAAAAGGAGCTGCCGTACGAAATCGTACGCCAGCTCCTGCATTTTTATATTCTGTTGTCTCACCAGTATCTTCTTGCGCATACCGGAGTTCTGTATCCGTAATCGGAAATAATGATACCTGTGTTGGAGTTACTTGCATGTACTACCTGACCGTTGCCCATGTAGATGGTTACATGTCCGATTCCGCCGCTTCCTTCATAGAACAGCAGGTCTCCTGCCTGAATACTGTCAAGGCTTACCGGTGTACCGCTTCCAGACTGTGCCGCTGCTGTACGCGGAATGCTGATTCCGAAGTTTGCAAATACGGACTGTGTAAATCCGGAACAGTCTGCACCGTTTGTCAGGCTGGTACCGCCCCATACATACGGATTTCCAACAAACTGTACTGCGAAATTCACAATACTCTGACCGGTGGAAGATGAATAGCTCTCCCCGGAGGAAGCCTGTTCAGATGCTGCCTGCTCTGCTGCCGCCTGCTCCGCTGCGGCCTGTTCTGCCGCTGCCTGTTCTGCTGCTGCCGCATCCGCTGCAGCCTGATCAGCCGCTGCCTGTGCATCCGCTGCGGCCTGTGCTTCTGCCGCTGCCTGCGCTGCTGCATCAGCCTCAGCCTGAGCCTGTGCATCTGCTGCCGCCTGTGCCTCCAGATATGCCTGATACTCTGCTTCTGCCTGAGCCGCTGCATCAATCACTGCCTGCTCGTCCGCCTGCTGCGTAGCTTCATCTGCTGCGGCCTGCGCATCCAGATATGCCTGATACTGTGCGTCCGCCTGAGCCTGTGCATCTGCTGTCTGCTGTGTAGCTGCATCTGCTGCGGCCTGGGCCTGTGCTACTGCATCCGCCTGAGCCTGTGCTGCCTGCTGTGCCTGATACTCTGCATCCCAGGCTGCCTGCTGCGCCGCTGCTTCCTGAGCTGCGATTGCATCCAGATATGCCTGCTCTGCTGCTGCCTGCTGCGCTTCCTGCTCTGCAAGGTAGTCCAGCCATTCCTGATCCAGTCTTGCCTGCTCCTCTTCCAGAGTCTCAGCTGTCGCATAATATGTATCGTATCCAACGTAATATGCATTTACATAACCGTATACGTCATTGCCAAGTGCAACCTTCATCCAGTCACCCTCATAAGCAACAACCTCCAG
>JAXEBU010000017.1:0-20703 GCA_034093895.1 Candidatus Choladocola sp.
ATAAGCGGAATCGGCTCACCCCAGTATCTCTGACGGTTGAATGCCCAGTCTTTCATCTTGTACTGGACACCGGCCTCACCGATGCCTGTCTTTTCCAGCTCTTTCAGCATCCGCTCGATGGAATCATGCTTGTTCGTATAGCCGTTGAGGAAATCGGAATTGATCATTTCTCCGTCTCCGGCGTACGCTTCTTTTGAAATGTCTCCGCCCTTGATTACCTGGATAATGTCAATGCCAAAGGTCTTCGCAAAATCATAGTCACGCTGGTCATGGGCCGGTACTGCCATGATTGCGCCGGTGCCGTATCCCATCATAACGTAATCTGCGATATAAATCGGAATCTTCTTTCCATTCACAGGGTTAACAGCCTCCAGCCCCTGAATCTTCACACCGGTCTTGTCTTTCACAAGCTGCGTCCGTTCAAACTCTGTCTTCTTTGCACACTCTGTACGGTACGCTTCGATCTCGGCCATATTTGTGACTCTGTCGCCGTACTTGTCGATGATCGGATGCTCCGGAGCGATAACCATAAACGTTACACCGAAAAGTGTATCCGGTCTCGTCGTGTAAATTCTGAGTTTCTCATCCAGTCCGTCAATGGCAAAGTTTACAAAAGCACCCTTTGATTTACCGATCCAGTTGATCTGCTGCTGTTTGACATTTTCCGGATAGTCCACTTCCTGCAATCCTTCCAGAAGCTTGTCTGCATACTGTGTAATTCTCAGATACCATACATCCTTTGACTTCTGAACAACATCGCTGTGGCAGATATCACATTTTCCGCCCTGGCTGTCCTCGTTGGAAAGCACAACCTTACAGTGCGGGCAGTAGTTGACAAGTGTTCTGTCACGGAATACAAGACCCTTTTCAAACATCTGAAGGAAAATCCACTGGGTCCATTTATAATAATCTTCATCTGTTGTATCGATCACGCGGCTCCAGTCAAAAGAAAAGCCAACACGTTTCAGCTGGTTGGAGAACTTTTTGATATTTTCATCTGTGATAATACGCGGATGTGTTCCCGTCTTTACTGCATAGTTCTCTGTCGGAAGGCCAAATGCATCAAATCCGATGGGGAAAAGTACATTATATCCCTCCATACGACGCTTTCTGCTGATCACCTCCAGACTGGAATACGCCTTGATATGTCCCACATGCATTCCTGCACCACTGGGATACGGGAACTCTACCAGTCCGTAAAATTTCGGTTTGTCGCTGTCGTCTCTGGCTTCAAAAATTTTGCTTTCTTCCCATTTTTTCTGCCACTTCGGCTCGATCTTCTTAAATTCGTATCTCATCTCTGTGATTCCTCCACAAATCATCAACTATTCTTTCCATATAAATAAACAGTTGTATCCGATTTTTTATTTTAATTCAACGGCAACTGTTTGTCAATCATTGGATTCATCAAGTACGAAGCGTAACGCCTGATTATGTTCCATTGATTGTCCTGATTACCCGGCAGGGATTTCCCACTGCGAAATGCAGGCAACAGAACAAATGCGGGCAGTATGCTTTTTCTCCGCCATTCTGCATCAGAACAGCGGAGAATCTCAGCTATACCCGATTCTACTGTGCGGCTTTTTCGGCAAACTGTGTTGTCACAAGGGCTTCGTAGGGAACTCTTTCTTCCAGTTCCCCGGCGCTTTCCAGAATATCCTGCAGCAGTTCAAAGCTTTCTTTCTCAAAAATCAGATTATCCTTCCAGGTGTCCTGTTTATAATAACGTGAAATGATAGCTGTGACCGTTGCGGGATCTGTCTCCTTAAACTGCGGTGCAATTGTCTCTGCAATTTCTTCCGGAGTATGGCTGTTGACGTAATCCATTCCCTTCTGCAGTGCATTGGTGAATCCCTGCACAATATCCGCATGTTCCTCAAGATAGCTGGTCTTTGCACAGTATGCCGTATAGGGAACGTAACCGGAATCCGTTCCCAGGGAAGCCACAACGTATCCGACTCCCTCCTGCTCCAGTGTAGTGGCTCCAGGCTCAAACTCTATGGTAAATTCACCCTGACCGCCGGAAAATGCGGCTGCCGTGGAACCGAAATCAATGGATTGGTTAATTTCCAGATCCGTTTCCGGATCCAGCCCGTTCTGCTTCAGTATATATTCAAATACCATCTCCGGCATGCCACCTTTCCGTCCTCCCAGTACTTTTCTATCCTTCAAATCGCTCCAGGCAAAGTCCGGCATCTCCTCCCGGGCCACGAGGAAATTTCCCGCCCGCTGTGTGAGCTGGGCAAAATTGACGGGTGCGTCCTTGGCACCCCCGCCGTACGTGTAAATAGAAGCCTCCGATCCCATAAATCCGATGTCGGCCTCACCGGACAGCAGCGCTGTCATGGTTTTGTCGGCTCCGAATCCCGTCACCAGCGTCAGTTCAATGCCCTCCTCATCAAAGTATCCCAGCTCGATCGCCGCATACTGGGGAGCGTAAAAAACAGAATGGGCAACTTCATTCAGGGTAACTTCTGCAGGTTCTTTCTCCGGCTTATCTCCGTCTGCGCTGACGATTCCCACAGGATACGTGACAGCCATAACAAAGGACAGTACAATCGGCAAAATCTTTCTCTTCATAACCTCTCTCCTTTTTTCAGCTAACGTTAATATATGCACCGGTTCCCCGGGTGTGCATCCACAGGCAGCAGCAGAATAAAAAGTTTTGTTTTCCCCCGAAAAGGTTAAATCCCGACGGCAGATTACAAATTTATTGTAAAAAAATAATCTTTTCCCACGACAAATGTATTTTAAGAATTGATTTGCAGCATTGGATTCTATATAATAGATAAATAATAATACTAAAAACGATACCGGCAGAAGGGCAGGTTGGACAGATATGAATGGAGTTTTTCTGGATTTTTATATAAAATTTTCCGTACTGATTGCTATCATCGATATAGTGCTTGCCGTAAAGTCCATTCAGAAAAACAGGACCACCGGAAGGTTTCTGGGCTGTGCCTGCGCCGGAGCAGCCGTGGTTGATATCAGTTATCTGATCAGTATCCTGAATGATAATTATTTCTGCATGTCCGTCATGTCCAGCATCTATTTTGTCAGCATTGATATTATGCTGGTTTGTCTCTTAATCTTTACGGTTTATTTTACGAAATACCGTTTTACAAAAGCAGGCAAAGCTGCCATCGGGCTGATTACACTGTACACACTGTTTGAGCTGGCTGTTTTTGCCGTCAATCCGTTTTGCGAAATCGCAATCCGTTACGTCCGCAGAAATACAACGATTGCCCAGTATCAATATCAGATGCGTCCGCTGTACTGGATGCATCTCATTTTCACCTACACTCTCGTAGCTGCGGTTCTGATTCTGATGATATGGAAAATGTGGAGAATTCCCAGAGAGTACCAGTCGCAGTACCGTCACGTAATTTTCGGTATTCTGGCAATTGTGTCTGTGAATGCAGTCTTTCTGTTCTGGCCGGGTGTAACTGCCTATAATATTCTGGACTACTCGATCAGCGGATACAGCCTTACGGCCTGCCTGCTGTACTGGAGCTGTTTTGACTATTCGACGCACGGAATGCTGAACCGGCTGAAAACCAGCATCTTCGAGAATATCGGGCAGGGCATCGTTCTGTTTGATTACGATAACAATCTGATTCTGCACAACGAAAGGGCCGATTCCCTTCTGGGCGGCATCGATACGGAAAAATGCTCCGTGCTGAAGGATTTTCTGAACTGCTACAGCCTGTCCCTGGGATCAGAAGCGGAGAATGACAGTTTTTCTCTGCAGTGCTATGTAAAAAAAGGAAAAGAAAAAAGGCCTTTAAGATGCGATATCAGAATGCTGAAGAATAAAAAATCACAGCGTCTGGGACAGCTGTTCGTATTCTCAGATGCGGCACTGGAAACCGATCTGCTGACAGGCTTTCAGAACTGGGAAAGTTTCCAGCAATTTGCCAGGGAAGAGGAGGATCGTTTTTCCGGGCATATGGCTGTGGCCGTCTGTGATATTAACAGCCTCTCTGTCATTAACAGTACCCGCGGCAACACCGCAGGTGACCAGGAAATCCGGCTGCTTGCGGATACCATGCGCCAGTATTTTCCAAAACAGACCTACTACGTGCGCGGACTGGAAGCCACACTAATTGCACTGTCACGTTTCAGCGACGAAACAGAAATGCAGGCATGTGTGGACAGAGTAAAAGAACACTTTTCCGGTAAGATACAATCGGCTGTCAGTTCCACCACCGAAGATATGCCGAATATTCTTCAGGCCATCCAGACGGCAGAAAAGGCAATGCGCACAAAGAAGCTTCTTGACCGGGAATCCATTCATTCCGAAATGCTGACATCACTGATCCGGGCGCTTCAGGAGTGTGACAGTGACACGGAACACCATGTGCGCCGTACCCAGATCATGGGAGCTGAGCTCGGAAAGCGGATTGAACTCACAGACGTTCAGCAGAGCCGGCTGTCACTGCTGTGTCTTCTGCATGACATCGGGAAAATCGGAATTCCTCTGGAGATACTGAATAAGCCGGGGAGACTTTCGGATGAAGAGTGGAAAATTCTCCAGTCGCATACAGAAAAAGGATATGAGATTGCCAACAGCAACAATGAGCTGAAAGAAATTGCAGATGAAATCCGTCATCACCATGAACGCTGGGACGGCACCGGGTACCCGGACGGCCTGAGCCGCGAAACCATCCCGCTTTTATCAAGAGTGATTGCCGTTGTGGATGCATACGATGCCATGACAAATAAGCGCTCTTACAGGGGCTCCATGTCTGTTTCTGATGCAGTGGACGAGTTAAAACGGTGTGCAGGAAGCCAGTTTGATCCCTTCATTGTGTCAGAATTTATCCGGATGCTGAAGGAAAATCCACCGGACGGCGCCGGAAATGAAACAGAAAGAGAAACCGGTATCAGAACAGCTGCAACGGATTCAGAAAATGCTGACGGTCTTCAGACAGCGAAAGGCCAGAGTGTTCATCCCGTTTCCTACAGCCGCTATCTGCTGGATGAATCCATGAGAATTGTGTCGGCGGACGAAAATTTTGAAAAAATGACGGGATATACACAGGATGATATTCAGGAAAAACACATGATTCAGTCAGACCTGATCCCGGAAGAGGACCGCACAGAGTATCTGTGTCAGACGAATACCAGCCTTGCAAAAAGTCCCCTCGTTTTTCAGGAACACCGGCTCCGCCGAAAGGACGGCTCTGACATATACGTATTCTGTTACGGCAGGGTATACTATGATTCCGCAGTCCGGGCAGAACGGTCAGAAATCATCATTGCAGACATCAGCAATACGTATTCCATGCAGATGCTGGCAAATGAAGAACAGAACAAGGCTCAGATGAGACTGAGATACTGGGAACGTACTTATCGCAGAGATTCCCTGACAGGGCTTATGACTCATTCTGCCTTCCGCAGTGACGTGGAACTGAAAATTCTGGAAGACAAATACAGAATCATGATGCTGATGATCGATGTGGACAAATTTAAAGAGTATAATGACTCTTTCGGTCATCACAATGGCGACAAATTTCTGATTCTCGTCGCCCAGACACTGGTTATGTCCCTGCGGAAAGAGGACCGTGCCTGCCGGATGGGCGGTGATGAATTTGCTGCAGTGCTCTTCTTTGACAGAGAAGCAACATCTGAGCAGATGGCTGACCGGGCACAGCAGATTTTTGACAAAGTGAACATGACGGTTAAAACGGCAGACAGAGGAACCGGAGTTTCCATGGGTGCCGTTATCACCGAAACAGAAGCTTCGTTTAATCAGCTGTATGAAGCGTCCGACAAAGCACTTTATGAAGCAAAAAATAAAGGGCGCGGAAGGCTTGTGATCTCCTGCCGGTCGGATAAATGATCCCGGCAGGGACTGCATAGCCCACACCCTTAATACTTTCATTTACCACAGTTTTTCCGGATAGAGCCCCTGGTTTTTCAGGCTGCGGATTGCAGCCATGACCTGGGGCTTATCTTCTTTATACGTTACTCCATACCATTTGTCCCGGGATTTCAGTACCTTTACGGTTGCTTTTCCTTCCGCCAGAAGCTCGTCAACTACGAAAGGAAGGAAATACTCACACTTTAACGGATTCTTTTCAAGATTCCGGTCAAGGAACAGCGAAAAACGCGCTTTCAGCTCTTTCAGTATGGCGGCGGAGAAGCCCCACATATTCATGGAAACAGTGCTGCCTCCGGGAAGCACCGTCCACGTCTTCCCGTCGTCCTCCGTATAAGCCGCCTCACTTCCTCTTTTTTCAATATGGGTACGCTCATGAATTGCCCTGAGAAAGCCATCTGCATCCGTCTCACAGATACCACGTGCCACATGGCCGTTCTCCGTCAGTGTATTCTCCAGCTGATATCCCGTCATCATAAAGCGGTACTTTCCGTCATCCTCGTTGGATGAGAGAAAATCAAAGGCCATCTCAAATGCCCGCTTTCCATAATAATCATCTGCATTGATCACTGCAAACGGACCGTTTACCGTGCCGAGACAGCTCATAACCGCATGACCCGTTCCCCACGGCTTTACTCTTCCATCCGGCACCTCATAGCCCGCCGGCAGATTGTGAAGGTCCTGAAAAACGTACGCTGTTTCCATCTGTTCTGAGATCCTGTCTCCGATTGCCGCCCGGAAATCTGCTTCGTTCTCTTTTTTGATAATAAATACAACCTTCTGAAATCCTGCCTGTACGGCATCATATATTGAAAAATCCATGATGATATGTCCCTGCTCATCAATCGGGTCAATCTGCTTCATACCACCGTAACGGCTGCCCATACCTGCAGCCATCACCACCAGAACCGGTTTTTCCATTTTGATTTCTCCTCTCTTTCTCCAAATAGTTTCCTGAATTCGAAACAAATAAAATACTTTCTTTCCTTTTCCCGCCGTTTCAGAATACCACCTGTACCAGAAGCATATAGCAGACGGTTCCCGCAGGAATCGACAGAAGTGTGTTATGCTTCCATTTATGAAGTATCACAACGAGAAACACAGAGAGCAACTCCGGCAGCCCGTAATTGCCTCCCGTAAAAGATACATTTTTCAGGCAGTAAACCACCAGCATTCCCATAATCGCATACGGCAGAACCCTTCCAAGGTACAGGACTGCCTTCGGTGTTCCCTTCCGGAATACGAGAAAAGGCAGAAAACGGATCAGTGCCGTAATGCCTGCAATTACTGCAATCAGCAGAAGTGAATGTCCCTGATCAATCATGGTCTTCTTCCTCCCCGATCCATTTCTTTTCCATAAACAGCAGTATTGTGATTCCGATCATGGACGGAATCAGAAAACCGGATGCGCCGAAAATGATCCGGCAGAAGACCGATACCGCAACGCCTGTAACAGCCGGCAGATGATTTTTCGACTTTTCCCACTGCTCCACAAAGATCACAACAAAAAGTGCTGTCATGGCAAAATCAATACCCGCTGAATTGAAGGAAAATGCCGCTCCCGCAAGAGCACCGATGGTACTGCCGATCACCCAGTAGCACTGATCCATCAGAGAAACGTAAAAATCATACTGTTTCTCATCCACACCATCGGGAAGCTGTGGCCCACAGACGAGAGAATACGTCTCGTCTGTCAGGGAAAAAATCAGATACGGCTTCTTTTTTCCTGTATCTGCGTACTTCTCCAGCATGGAAATTCCATAGAAAAGATGCCGGATGTTAACCATAACCGTCATCAGCGCCGCTGCCACCAGCGTTGCTCCGCCTGATAAAAGATCCACCGCCACATACTGCATGGATCCGGCATATATTACCGCGCTCATCAGCGCCGCCCACCACCAGTCGTAACCTTTATCCTGTAAAAGGATTCCAAATCCCATTCCCAGGACGAGATAGCCGGCCATAACAGGCAGCGTCGCGACAAACGCATATTTTACTGTCTTTTTCTGCATATCGTTTCTTATATGATTCTCCTGTTTCTTATACGGTATCCTGTCTTCTCTGTGTCCCATGCTCCATCTTCAGCGTCTGCAGCAGTGTTTTGTCTTCTTTTGAAACGCGATACGATTCCCGGCATTTCTGGATCGCCTTATTCTGAATCCACGGATCCATTCTCTGTTCTTTCAGAAGCTTTTCTGTTTTGTCTCTGTACTTAATAAAGCAGACGGAAATTGCCCACGCCTGAGCCATTCTGACGTAATAGGAGCCTGCAGACAACTTTTCTTTATCTGACCCGGCCTCCCCGTTTTCTGTTAAGGAGGATGCAAAAATTTCCAGCACCCGGTCAATATATGTATCATTCACAAAATACTGCATCAGTGAAACAATCGCATACCGCAGTTCGAATTCGCTCCGGCTCTTCAGCCATTTCACATTATAATCATACCAGAATTCCTGGTTTTTCTTCATAAACTTAAACCCGGAAACGCTGCTGTCGCAGTCTGCCCAGGAAAGAATTCCGGGAATCCAGCCGTTCAGCCGGCGGACGCGATCCGCTTCGCTCATCCTGGCGCCGCCAATCACAATCCCATGGAGCATATGCTCCTCCTGATACAAACCGGAAGGAGCAATACCCGTCTTCCAGAGACTCTCCATCTCATCCAGAAATTCCTCCCATCCCTGTTTCACAATCATTCCTGCAATCCGTCGTATTCCGGGCATTCTGACGCCGATACTTTCCGCTGTGGTACAGTTTGTGATTCTGTCATTAAAAGCTTTATATTCCGGTTCTGATGCTTCCATCAGCAAATCCAGAACTTCCTCTCTTCTCACACTCTTTCCTCCCGTATGGCAGACCGGATTTTCAGTCCACCTGCTTTACAAGTGTATGATACATGGGACCGAAAAGTTCCCGGTACAGTCCCTCACAGTCCGCAAACCGCAGTCCCGGCTTTGTAGCCAGCAGTTCCAGCTTTACACCGTAGATTTCAACGTAAATCCCTGTCTCCTGCATTCCGTTGCGAAGGTAAAACTCTTTTCTCCTGATTCTCTCTTCCAGATCCGGTGCTCCTTCCTCGGGAACTTCAGTTTCAAGAAAAAACTGGCTGTCACCGTAAAACTCTTTCAGAAGCTCCAGTGCTTCACTCCCGATTCCGCGTCCGCGCATTTTTTCTGAGACCGCAAAATAATCCAGCAGTACAAGATTGTAATCCATTGCAACGATTGCCATCCCGGCTCTCCTGCCTTCGTCTCTTATGACAAGAATTTCCATGGATCCCATGGCCGCCTTACGCTCAATTACAGAAAATGGTTTCCGTATATTTTCAGAAAATGATTTCTGATACAGATCCAGAACAAAGGGCATATCGAGACTGCCCGCAGTACATAAATCCATCCGTTAACCTCCCATTCAAACCTTTCCGCCGGTAATATCCGCATTTAACCAGCCGAAGACAGAAAAAGACAATTCCGGCTGACAAACTATTTTCATCAGCCGGATCGCCTTTTTGGTTTTTGTCTGTTTCAGTTTATTTTTTTTCTGCACTTAAGAATTTCTCTATATTGTTAACAGCTTCCGCCTCGTCCGTACCATTTGCTGTCACCACGACAGTTTCACCGGAAGCAAGACCCAACGTCATCATGCCCATAATACTCTTTGCATTTACAGTTCTGCCTTCGCTCTCCACGTGAATCTCACTTTCGTACTGGCTGGCCACCTGAACCAGTAATGCTACAGGCCTGGCTTCCAGACCGCTCGGAAGTTGAATCGTGATTTCTCTCTTGGTCATAATCATATTCCTCCTTGTTTTGCCTTAACTCCTCTGCCAACTGACTCAGTTTTCTCAATCTGTGATTTACACCGGACTTCCCGACCGGAGGGGTAAGCATCTCCCCCAGTTCCTTTAAAGAAGCATCCGGATTCGTCAGTCGGAGATGTGCGATATCCGCAAGGCCACCCGGCAGCCTGTCCAATCCTTTCACTGCCTCAAGGTAACGGATATCCTCCATTTGTCTTACTGCTGCATTCACGGTCTTGTTGATATTGGCTGCCTCACAGTTTACCTTCCGGTTCACTGTATTCCTCATATCTCTTACGATCCGGATATTCTCCAGATTCATCAGTGATACATGCGCTTCCATGATATTCAGCATATCAACAATCTGAGCTCCTTCTTTAATATACACAATGTAATGCTTTTTACGCTGTACAATTTTGGCATCGGGACCAAAGGTACGAATCAGTGCCTGAAGCTGCTGTGCCCGCTCTTCTGAGACACAGACAATCTCAAAATGATAGGACTTCTCCGGATTGCTGATCGAACCCGCCGATAAGAACGCTCCCCGGATAAAAGCACGCCTGCAGCATGACTGCTGCATCAGCAGCTGATTTGCCGGTGAGATCTGTTCTGCCACTTCGCCGTCTCCGTCAAGAAGTTTCAGCGCGCGCAGGATTCTGACCGTTTCCCCGTGGTCTTTCACCAGCACCGTGTATATCTGACTGCTCTTTCCACTACTTCTATGTATGTGTATTGACACATCAACACTTATATTAAATGTTTTTTTCAATAATGTAAAGCTTTTTCTTGCCACGGTAACGTTTTCAGTGTGAATTCTTATCCTGTAACGCCCCTGCGCTGAAATACAGACGGATCCGCACATGCCGACAATGGCTGCCAGCTCTGCCAGCCGGCAGTGCCGGGCCGGAGAATCCTGTCTCGAAAGCTCCTGTTTTACTTCTCCGGAAAAAGACATGTAACACCTCCTGCACTGCACCGGATTGCTATTCCGGCTGTTTCCCCACCAGAATATCTCTGTGCTCCAGCTTCAGCCCATACTCCGTATGTCTGCTCAGATACCGGTACAGATACTCCGCCAGCGTGACGGACCGGTGCTTTCCTCCCGTACATCCGATGCTGATTACCAGCTGATTCTTTCCCTCCGAAACGTAATTCGGAAGCAGAAACTCAATCATATCCTCCAGTTTCTTCAGAAACTGGTGAGCAAGATCAAACTTCATCACATATTCCTGCACCTGACGGTCCTTTCCCGTTTTGTGCTTCAGTTCATCCACGTAATACGGATTCGGAAGAAAACGGACATCAAACACGAGATCCGAATCAGCCGGTATCCCGTATTTGAATCCGAAAGAAAGAATTGTGACATAAATATTTCTGTATTCCACACTGTTTACAAAAATCTTCTCCAGCTCACTGCGAAGCTCCCGTGTCAGCAGCGTCGAAGTGTCAATAATGTAGTCTGCCTGTTTTTTCAGAAATTCCAGAGCAGCCCGCTCCCGCACAATTCCCTCATCAATTCTCCCGTCCCGTGCCAGTGGATGGCTTCTTCTCGTCTCTTTATAGCGTTTCAGCAGAACCGGATCACTGGCATCCAGATACAGAATCTCATAGGAGATTCCTTTCATGGTCAGCCGTTCCAGCGCCGTCTGCATTCCCTTTATCTCAATTCCTGCCCGGATATCCACACCAAGGGCGATTTTACTGTACTCACTCTCTGTCGGACTTGTCAGCTCCGCAAACTTTTCCAGAAGAGGAAGAGGAATATTGTCCGCACAGAAATATCCGAGATCCTCCAGCGTTTTCAGAGCCGTACTTTTGCCTGCACCGGACATGCCGGTCACAATCACAAATCTCATCTTCAGAACTCTCCAAGCATTTTAATTTCCGGCTCCAGACTTACACCTGACTGTGCTTTTACCCGGGCCGCAACCTCTGTAATCAATTTCCGTACATCTTCTGCTGTGGCATCTCCTTTGTTTACCACAAATCCGCAGTGTTTTTCCGAGACCTGTGCTCCGCCCACCGAAAATCCACGCAGTCCCGCATCCATAATCAGCTTTCCGGCAAAATAGCCCTCCGGCCGTTTGAAGGTACTTCCCGCGCTGGGCAGATCAAGCGGCTGCTTTTCCACCCGCTTCGTCTTCAGTTCTTCCATTCTCTGACGGATCAGCTCCGGATCGCCTTTTTTCAGCTTCAGTACAGCTTCCAGGACAATCCAGCCGTTTTCCGGTATAACGCTGTACCGGTAACCGAGTTTCAGCTCTTCTGCAGAGACTTTTCTGATTTCTCCCTCACGGGTAAGAACCGTTATTTCCGTCAGAATATCTTTCATTTCGCCGCCGTAGGCGCCGGCATTCATCACCGCTGCTCCGCCGATGGTACCCGGAATCCCGGATGCAAATTCAAATCCGGTCAGCCCGCAGCTGAGTGCTTTTTTTGCAATCACAGACAGCATTGCCCCTGACTGTGCCCTGAGCACTTCTCCGTCTGTCTCAATTCTGCTGAAATTCTTATAGAGCTGCAGAATCAGTCCGCGGTATCCCCGGTCAGACACCAGCAGATTACTGCCGTTTCCAAGCACATAAAACGGAAGGTGCTGCTCCCTGCAGACCCGCACCACAGCTGCCGCACGTTCTGCAGTATCCGGTGCAACAAAATAGTCTGCCGGACCTCCGATGCGAAAAGTAGTATGTCTGTTCATCATTTCCTGTTCCCAAACGTTTTCCCGGCCGGCAGCCTCCCATAATAACTCAATCAGTTTCCCCATTTATATTCTCCGCTTCTATCATTCTCATTTATTCTCTGAATCACTGATTCTTTTTTATTATTCCGCTTCTGCGGATGCTCTCGACTGCTTCCTTCAGTTTTTCCGGCGGCAGCACAAGTGCAAAACGTACATGGCCCTCGCCCAGGCTTCCAAAGCTGCTGCCCGGCACACAGATTACACCTGACTTTTCCATCAGCTCCAGACAGAACTCTTCTGAATTCGTATATCCTTCCGGCAGAGGTGCCCATACAAACATGGTGCCCTCACTGTCCGGTACCTCCCATCCGATTTCCCGCAGACCGCCGCAGAGCGCCTTATTCCGCTCCTCATACTCACCGCACTGACGGATTACACTGTCAAAAGGACCGGTCAGCGCAGCAATGGCACCATACTGTACCGGCAGGAATGTGCCATAATCATACTGGGTGCGCAATGCCTTGAATTTCCGGATAATCTCCGCATTTCCCACTGCAAAGGATACTCTTGCTCCCGTATAGTTAAAGGATTTGGAAAGAGAGTAAAACTCAATGCCTGTTTCTTTTGCACCCTCAAATGAAAGGAAGGAGCCGCAGGTTCTTCCTCCGAATACAATATCGGAATATGCATTATCGTGAAGAATTATGATATTATGCTTTTTTGCAAATGCAATCAGTTCCCGGTAAAACGAATCAGGAGCCACCTTGCAGACCGGATTGCCCGGATAATTCACCACCATAAATCTGGCGCGGTCTGCCACATCCTCCGGTATGGAGGTCAGATCAGGGAGAAAGTTATTTTCTGGATAGAGGGGATATTCCCAGACCTGTGCATCACACAGCCGCGGTCCGACACTGAAAATCTGATATCCGGGATTCGGCACCAGTACCAGTTCCCCCGGGTTGCACATGGTCCACGCAAAATGGGCCATTCCCTCCTGAGAACCGTACAGCTCCATGATTTCATCCTTCTCCAGTTCCACCTGAAATCTCTTCCGGTAAAAGGTCTGTACTGCCTCCAGCAGTTCCGGAAGCTCTACCAGCGCATATTTGTAGTTGTCCGGGTTTTTTGCCGCCTCGCTGACTGCATCCATAATATGCTGCGGAGTCCGGAAATCCGGAGTACCGACCGACAGGTTGTAAATTGTCCTGCCCTGGCTTTCCAGCTCAATTTTTTTTGCATTCAGCACGGCAAAAATCCCTGCCTTGATTTCCTCTGCTTTCTCTGAAAACTGAAGTTTCATTGTGGTATATCTCCTTTTCTATTACAAATCGTATTTCTCCTGCTGTTCTGCTTCCTCCGCAGTACTCTCTGCGATAAACGAAGCCGTTTCCTCTGCGGTACTCTCCGCCATCACCGGAGCTTCTTTCTCCGTCGCGACAAACCACCGGGGATTCCGTTTCTCCAGAAATCCGGACAGAAGAAACAGAAGCAGACAGAGCAGGCTGATGATGCATCCCGTCCTGAAACCGGGCGGTGTGTATTTCATGGAAATGTCATGGGTACCTTCCGTCAGATGGATTCCCGTCAGCGCTTTCCCGATCGCATACTGCTGTGTCATTTCACCGTCCACCGTGATCGTCCATCCCTCGTCATACGGGATCGTCAGCAGAAGCGTTCCCTCTTCTTTTACATCAATGCTTCCCTGCACTCTGCTGCCCTCTGCCGCAACATCCGTCAGCTGGCTCCCGGAGAGTGCTTCAATAACCTGCCGGTACGCTTCATTGGAACACGTATAGACCTCAGCAGTCACCGTGCTCTGCCCCTCCTTCAGCGTCACCGTAAAATCTGCCATATCACTCGTATCCGAACCGTTAACCGGATACAGGTGATCTGTATAATCCTTAAATGTCTTTGTATACTCCGGTGTATTCAGCTCAATCTCAGCCACCCGCGAGTCAATACAGAGATAAACCTGTTTGTCCTCAGGAATCCGGATACCGTAATTCTGACCGTCCTCCATATCAATCGTCCGGTCAAGCACATAGATCGGATCAAGCCCTGTCGCCAGTTCCACAAAGCTGTTCTGAACCTGCAGCGGTTCACTGGCTTCAATATCCCAGTCAATGATATCATCCTTTACCATAAATCCCAGAGAAAGTGCCTGGTCATTCTTATAAAGCACGAGATTATCGTCCTCGTCCACCTTCTCAAACTGATACATTGTATCGGAAATTCTGGAAGGAGAGGCAAGATAACGGATTCCGAGTACATCATTCATCAGCTTTGTCACACCGAGATATCCGTTCTTGTTGGTGCGTGCCTCGATGCCAAGACTGTCACAGAAATCAATGACCGACTGACTCATGGTAGAATTGAACATAACCATTCCTCTGCCGCCCACATACATGGTCACGTTCCGCATTCTCTGACGGTCCACCTCACTGCGGAAGAAGGTATCGTCCTCTTCTTTTCCCTCCATCAGAGTTTCCCAGGAAGTCTGATCATCAATATAAATGCTTCTGGTCACTCCGCCGTTCATGCTGATTCCGTAAATGGCGTTTGCGGAAACCTCCACCAGAAGCACCGCAGACAGAACTGCACAGAACACATTTCTCCTGTGGGCATACACGAACCTGCCCAGCAACAGCATGCCGAAATACAGAATCATCAGGCCGAGAGAAATCAGATACACAGCCGGATCCGTTTCATTTTCTGAATATACCATCCAGTATACAGTCAGAGCCAGGGGAATCAATGCCGAAATAAAAATCTGAGGAAGGCGGAAGCTTTCCATATGGCCCAGAGTGTCGTATGCCATCACCAGAAGCAGTCCGATATAGAGAAACGCAAACCGGTTCGGCAGTCCGTTCTGTACGTGAAAACCGTGCCAGATATAATTCAGGATATTGAAGGAAAAGCTGAGCAGCAAAAAGGCACACAGCCCGTAATGTGCCAGTCTCTCCCGCAGTCTGACTCTGCGGTCAAACAGATACAGCACAGCCAGCAGCAGTGTGGCTACACCGCAGTATACATTCAGTCCCACCTGTGTGTCCGAAATATTGACCGGTGTCTGAAAAGCAAGGTGGTTTTCCAGCATATCCAGCAGACTGGTATAAAATTTTATCGTTGTGGGGAACGAATTCCCCTGCATGGATTCTGAGGAAGAAAGTCCCATAAATGCCGGAATCAGCAGAGCTGCAGCCAGCCCACCTGCCAGCAGCGCGTACCAGCCGAATGTCAGGCAGCTTTTTCCCACCCGTTTCCATGTGATTCCCGTCCGGGAAATCCAGCATACCAGAAAATAAAGACAGGAGAACAGGCAGAGCATGAATCCGATGTAATAATTACACCACAGTCCGTAAAACAGCGAAAGACCGAAGAGACGGCCGCTCTTTCCGTCTGTAATCCGTTCAATTCCCGCCATAATCAACGGCAGCATCGCAATGCTGTCCAGCCACATCAGGTTGAAATAATAACCGAGAATAAAATTGCTCAGTGCAAACATCATGCCGAAAACGACCGGAAGATACTTCCTCTGTGTATCACGTCTGTGGAGATACCAGGAAAAACAGCCTCCGCAGAGTCCGATTTTCAGCAGAATCATAAGATCCATAAAATCGCAGACATTTTCTTTCGGAATCAGAACCATCAGAAAATTCAGCGGACTTGCCATATAATATGCAAAGGTTGACCAGAAATTATATCCGAGACCTCCCGAAAACGAATAAAGCAGCGACTCGCCGTTCACCAGCTTCTCATGCAGATCCGTATAAAACGGCAGATACTGATGAAGGGAATCGATAATCAGCACCGTCTTATCCCCGAAAGGCCAGACGCCCAGAAGTGCAAAACCGATTCCGGCCACCAGAACAGACAGCAGAAATCCAGCCAGAAAATAACGTCTTCCGCTGTGATCTGTTTTCGGCCGGTCTTCCTTTTTCTTTATTAAAGTCACGGAACCTCCTCCTTATTACTCATTTATTGCTTTTTATTTCTGAACACCACAAATTTACTGATCACAAAGTTCAGCACCAGAACGACTACCTGAAGCACCAGCTTTGCCACCATATCATTGATTCCGCACCATTCGCTCATCACAAAAACGCCGCCGACTTCAACAACCAGTGTGCCGATGCGCATGCCGATGAAGCTGACTGCTTCCTGAAACAGTTCTGCCAGGGAAGTCGTTCTGTGTTCAAAGACAAACAGCTTGTTCACCACATATGCAAACAGGATAGACAAACTGATTGCAATCAGGTTTGCCGCTGTGATATTTTCCATCCCTGCCACTTCCCGCAGCAGATAATAGGATGCAAGGTTTACAAGTGTCGTGCATCCGCCGAAAAAGATATAGCGAATGGCCTGATTTCTGAATAGCTGAATAAGTTTCTGCATTAATTTTTTCATTTGTCACTTTTCCGCCTTATAAAATAATCTCTCTTCCCAGATGGAAAGAATAAATAATCCGTTCACTGACCTGCAGGCCTGTAAGCCGCTCCAGTGCCAGCGTGTAGTAATCAAGCTGCGTCCGGTACTTTTCCGCAAGAATCTGCGGACTGTTCACACGATCCGTCTTATAATCCAGAAGCACGATTCTTCCTTCCTCCCGGAAATAAGCATCGATAATTCCCTGAACAAGCACCGTTTCTTCCGGATTCCAGTCAGCGCTGATTTCACCGGCCGAAACACCGAGTACGAATGGCTGCTCCCTGTAAAGCTGTCCGCACCGTGCGGCCTGCTCCATTCTCCTGCCGGTTTTCGTACCGAGAAACGTGCGGAAGTCATCCAGATCCAGCACCGCAGCCTCTTCCTGAGTCATTTTACCACAACTTATCAGTTCTTCCAACTGTAATTCCAGCTCATCTTTCCGCGAAAAATTTAAATTTTCCATGAAAATGTGATAAACAGTACCTCTGGCTGCTCCGTCAGGCTGTGTTTTTTCTCCCCGGAAGGAAGGAATCAGAGGAATTACGGTCTCCTCGCCATAGAGTTCCTGTCCCTCACCTTCCTCTTCTTCATAAGACCTTTTTTTCAGTTCTGATACGGACAGCTTGCCCGGGATTTTCCGGTCTGCTTCGTAAGGATAACCGGAAGAAAACACCTGCTCCAGATACTGTTTCGTCTCTTTATCGTATGTAACCGACGAATCCAGGTGAAGCAGTGACTCCATCTTTACCAGCTCGCTGCTCTCCTTACGCACTTCTTCCGCCGATGTATCTTCGGTATACACCACCCGGAAAAGAAACTGCGCCTGTCCGGATCCCCCATCGGCAGCACTTTCACGCTCTTCCCAACCGGATTCCATATCCGGTCTTTCACGGACAGCCTCAGCGCAGGGATGACGAAGCAGTGCCGGTACCACCCAGTCAAGATACGAGGAAGCGGAAGACAGACAGGAGGAAGACAGCTGCTGCGACTTTCCGGATGCCCATATGCTCCACTTTTCCATCCGTCCCGACACATCAGCCACGGAGCCGGTCAGAATCAGTTTTTCTCTGGCCCGCGTCATGGCAACGTAAAGCACCCGGAGTTCCTCTCCCAGATTCTCAGAGGCGGATTTCTGCTGGATTGTTTTTTTCAGCAGTGTGGCGCGCCGTGTGCGGAGAACAGGATCCACACAGTCACATCCGATTCCGAATTCCGGATGCATGACTACTTTGCTGCGGATATCCGACTCATTAAACTGCTTTCCCAGTCCGCTGACAAATACAACCGGGAATTCCAGTCCCTTACTCTTGTGAATACTCATAATCCGAACGGTGTTCTCCCCCTCAGATCCCGTATTTGCCTCTCCGAAATCCACCTCATATTTTTTCAGATTTTTAATGTACCTCACAAAATGGTAAAGCCCCCGGTAACTCGTCGATTCGTATGCGATCGCCTTTTCCACCAGCATATCAAGATTGGCTTTTCTCTGCTGTCCGGCCGGAAGTGACTGTGCGTACGCACCGTATCCGGTCACATCCAGCAGCTCCCACAGGAGCAGATGAACAGGGGTATGTCCGCACTTTTCCCGCAGGGAATCGTAGACCGCGAAAAAGCGCTCCAGTTTTTCCTTCAGCAGCACGTTTTCTCCCGATTCGCGATACGACTGTACACAGTCATAAAAGTACGGCTGATCCGTGAATGATCTGATCTGAGCCAGTTCTTCATCCGTCAGTTTCCCGATGGGACTGCGCAGTACAGCCGCAAGGGGAATATCCTGCACCGGATTGTCCAGAATTTCCAGATAGGAAAGTACCGTCCGTATCTCAAGAGCGGAAAAATACCCCTTTTGCGATCCGGTAAAACATGGAATTCCCATATCACCCAGCACTTCACCGAAAGTATCGGCCCAGCCGCTGACCGTACGCAGCAGTATCACAATATCGCCGTAACCCACAGGGCGGACGCATCCCTGTTCTTTATCCCGGATTTTCTCTCTGCCCACAATACTCCGGATCCGCTGACCTACCAGTTTCGCCTCTTCCTTCTGCCGCTCCTGGCCTTCCGCTTCCAGCAGAAGAAGCTCCACCGGCAGAAAATCCGGGTTCCCTTGTGGATATTCTGCACCCGGATACAGCGCCGCATCTTTATCATACACAATCTGCCCCGGATTTTCTGTCATAATCTGACGGAAGATATAATTTACTCCCTCAAGTACCTCCGGTCTGCTCCTGAAATTTCTGTGCAGATCAATCCGGCACGCTTTTTCACCGTTTTTCTGGTAGGTTTTGTATTTTTCCATAAACAGCTCCGGCCGTGCCAGACGAAAACGGTAAATACTCTGCTTTACATCGCCTACCATGAAAAGATTGGGCTCCCCTTTTCCGCGCCCGGACACGCTGTTCAGAATCAGTTCCTGAACGAGATTGCTGTCCTGATATTCGTCAATCATAATTTCTTCAAAGGCTTCCGCATACTCTCCCGCTGCAGCAGTGGGAATATTTTTCCCGTCCCTGTGTTCTGCCAGCACCTGCAGTGCCAGATGCTCCAGGTCACTGAAATCAAGAATATTTTTCTCCGCCTTTTTCCGGGCAAAACGTTCCATAAAATCCTCTGTCAGTTTCGTCAGTGCCCGGACCGTCAGCCCGCTTTTTTCAAATTCCTCCCGGAGCACCTCTGCCCGGTCATAATAACAGCTCTGACGCAGCCTGGCCAGTCCGTCCTTGACCCCGCTGCGGATGTTCTGTACCCGCTGACGCTTTTTTTCAGAAATACTGTCATCCTTTTTTGTTCCAAGCCGTGCAAAAGCTCCCATATTCCGGAAGGCTTCCGCGTACGAATCGTAGTCGCTGCACGATCTGATCCGCTCAATCATCTCCAGATCCGATTCCAGTGCTTTCAGATACGGATACGGACCGTCAGCTTCCCCGGCAATGCGTATTGCTTCCAGGGTCTGTTCCTCCGCCTCTTCCAGCTGTCTCTCTGTTTCTTCTATTATATACTGCATCCATGGAGTATCCGCCCGGAACGACTCACCTGAAGGAATGTCTTCTCCGGGAGCGTATGCAGCACAGCATTCTTCCAGCCATTGCAGCGGCCAGGGCTGACCCTGGGCAAAATGGTACAGCTGCAGCACTGCATCTTCCACAGACTGATCACTTTTCCCCGTAGCAAACTGTTCCAGAAACTGCAGATACTCTTTGTCACTCTCTTCGTACGCAGCATCTACCGTTTCTTTTACGGCATCCTGCTCCAGCAGAATCACTTCCCCCTCATCGGCCACCCGAAAAGACGGATCGAGTCCAATCGTCTGAAAATGATTGCGCAGCACATGCAGGCAGAAGCTGTGTATCGTCGTAATTTTTGCATTGTGAATCAGCACCAGCTGACGCTGAAGGTGCACATTATCCGGCTCTGCTTCCGCCCGCTGTTCCAGGGCATCCCGGATTCTTTCCCGCATCTCGGCAGCAGCCGCATTCGTAAATGTCACCACAAGAAGCCGGTCAATATCAACCGGCTTTTTCTCATCTGTTATCATCGCCAGAATTCTGGCCACCAGCACCGCTGTCTTTCCGGAGCCGGCAGCGGCTGAAACGAGAATGCTGCAGCCCCGCCGGTCAATCACCTGCTTCTGTTCCTCTGTCCAATTAACTGCCATTTATTCCTTCCTTTCACAGCTTTCCCGTTCTATTTTTTCCCATACTTCATCTTTTGTCATGGCAGGCAGACGGTTTTCCCGCATCCCCGGAATTCTGCGGTCGAATCCGCAGACATCGGAATAGATGCAGTAATCACAGGCGCTTCCCGAACGGTCTGCACACGGCATCACATCAATATTTCCCTGCAGAATCTGCTCCGCCATACCGGCAAGCTTCTGTGACACAAAGGCGGAGAGGCTGGAAAACTGCTCC
>JAXEBU010000018.1:0-31007 GCA_034093895.1 Candidatus Choladocola sp.
ATACCGGCATCCGGTCCCTGGGCACGGCGCAGGCCGAATTCCATGATCCCGTCTCCCTTTGCGGCATATACTACCCGGGCTGCCTTTGTGGCAATCAGGCTCTGATGGTTAATAATCGTCAGAATCGCAGTTTCTACCAGCTGGGCCTCCATGATGGGCGCCACCACTTTCAGCAGCGGTTCTCTGGGAAATACCACAGTCCCTTCCGGGATGGCGTAAATATCACCGCTGAAATGAAAATCCTTCAGATAATCCAGAAAATCTTCATCGAAGATCTTCAGACTGCGGAGATAGGAAATATCCTCCTCCGAGAAGCGGAGATTTTTAATATAGTCAATTACCTGCTCCAGACCTGCAGTAATGGCATATCCGCCATCGCAGGGATTTTTGCGGTAAAATACATCAAATACAACAGTTTCATGAGAATTAGTCTTGAAATAGCCCTGCATCATGGTCAGCTCATAAAGGTCTGTCATGAGGGTAAGATTCATCGTACTCATAATACACTCCTTTTTTCATCTCTGAAAATGATTTGCAATGGATTTTGAAAGAAAACAGTAATTATTTTTACAAGTTTTCCCTTTTCTTAGTATAGCAGATATTTCTTAAAAACAAAGAGGGAAAAAGGACTTTTTCTGACGTTTTCCGGTGTAAATAAATTACTGTCCACGTTGTTCACAGTAATACGCTTCGCGATGCACAGAAACTGCATAAAATGAAGTTTCGCGCTTGCTGCCCTCGGGATTTTGGCGCATTCTGCGCAAAAAAAACTCGCGGAACAGTGGTATCTGAACAGTAACACGTTCTTGAACATATCCGGAATTATCGCACAACAGCGCAAAATAAAAGAAATTGATGGAAATTAAAAAAAATGAAATTAGGGCTTGCATTATTTGAAAACATCAGATATAATATCACTTGTCGTTAAGACATAGGGCTATCGCCAAACGGTAAGGCAACGGACTCTGACTCCGTCATTTCAAGGTTCGAATCCTTGTAGCCCTGCTAAGAGCACTCACTTTGTGGGTGCTTTTTTTGTGCTGAAAATAAGGGTTTGCAATTGTAAATTTTGTATGTCGTCCATACGAGGAATATATGAGTAAAATACTTGGTATGGTTATTTCCACAATATAAAAGAAGAAGGGGAAGTGCTGTATGGACAGAGATTATTATAATGTCCATACAAGATTTTATGAAAAACTAAATTGCTGATTTTGGGATCAACGATTACCTGACACAATCTTTATGGTATTGAAGATTGAAATTATGGTAGAATAATGGTATAATTAACCCATTATAAAAGGAGGGATGCAGGATATGCAGATTATTCCAATTAAAGATTTAAAGAATACATCCGAAATTTCTGATATGTGCCATCGTACTGATGAACCGATTTATATAACGAAAAATGGATATGGTGATATGGTCATCATGAGTATGGAAAGTTTTGAACAGTACAGAAGGAAGTTCAAAATGTATGAGGATATTGAATTTTCGGAGAAACAGATCAAAGAGGGAAAAACGAAAGATGCCCGGATATCCCTTGCATCCATGAGGGAACACTATGGCTTATAGGTTAAGGGTGACGGAACATGCTGAGGGACTTCTGGATGATCTTGTGTATCACCTGATTTTCCGTCTGAAGAACGATCAGGCTGCAGCTCATTTATTTGATGAGATTGAGAAAATTTATGTAAGGTTGGAAGAAAATCCATACCAGTTTCTGAAAAGCAGGGATGCATATTTGAACCGTCTGGGGTATCGGGAGGCTGTTCTGACAGATATGGATTATGTGATTGTATTTCGGATTGAGGAAGATCTCGTTTATGTACTCGGCATTTTTCATCAGTTGGAAAATTACAGGCGAAAAATTTAAAGGTGGAATGACAATGGCACCTACGGCAACGATGGTAATGATTCGTTAAGTACACTCGAAGAAGACTACGATGCAGTAATTATACCTGAATACCCCATAAAAAGGGTAAGTTTTTTTGGCTCACGGGCAGCAGAAATGAATCAGGAAAATAGTGATGTGGATTTGATTATGGAATTTTTTGCACCGATTTCATTGAGGTAAAAGAGGTGATAGAATTGTATGCAGCATAGGAATCAGATCATCATTCAGAAAGTTGTATCTGAATTAAATATTGGATTGGACATGCTTGGAGACAGCACTTTAGAGGATTTTTCCGTGGCTGGAATGAATAGGTTATACAAGCGATTCGGACATTGATATTGCATTAATTATCAGAAGCATTCATTAAGAAGCTAAAAAAATGCCGGTGAGCTGGCCCGTATCGCGACAGAACTGGTTATGAAATATTTTGTAATTGTAAATTTTGTATGCCTTCCATATGAGGAATATATGAGTAAAAATACCTGGCATGATTATTTCTGCAATATAAAAGAAAAAGGGGAAGTTCTGTATGGACAGAGAATATTATAATGGTGGATGTGGAGATTATACTTGCAGAAAGAGCCTTTCTGGTGTATGCTGAATACCTGACAGTTTTTTGCAATAGTGAGGCAGATTTTTCTGCTTTATTTGGTTTGCCGCGGCAGACGCGGTGTGGGAGGGAGAAATGAAGAGATAATCGACTTCTGAAACATGAACAGGATTTGTGAAGTATGGTTTTGCAAGCGAAGCTGTACTGTTTTTCATGTTGTCAAGGGTGGATTATGTTTCACGGACTCTCTTTTTTGTAACTGCAAAGAGGGCAGCCTGACTGGATCCGGGCGGTTTGAAATGCAGATGAAGTAACAGGATTGTAAAAGAGAAGAGAAGGATACAGAATCATTTGGCAGCAGATGGTTCTTTTTTTATCGTCTGTACGATAAAAAAGCTCCGTCAGGAGGCGCACTCGCGTGCAGAGAAAAACAGACGGCATGACGCTGCTGAAAGCGGGGGATTGTTTTGGCGCAGATTCAGGTATCGAATCTTACATTTTGTTACGACGGAAGCTATGATAATATATTTGAAAATGCTTCTTTTTCCATCGATACGGACTGGAAGCTGGGATTTGTCGGCAGGAACGGGAAAGGAAAAACGACTTTTCTGAATCTTCTGATGGGAAAATACGAGTATCAGGGTACGATCAGTACTTCCGTCGTTTTTGATTATTTTCCATATCCGGTTACGGAGAAACAGCAGCAGGAATGCTTCTGTGATTTTCTGGAGGAGATCAGACCGGACTGCGAAATGTGGCGGGTGATGTGTGAACTGGAAAAACTGCGTCTTGGGGCAGATGTGCTGTACCGGCCTTTTGAGACGCTGAGCTATGGAGAGAAAACGAAGGTAATGCTGGCGGTGCTGTTTTCGGGAGAAAACCATTTTCTGTTGATTGACGAGCCGACCAGCCATCTGGATTATCCATCGAGAGAAATTGTAAAGTCGTATCTTCGTGAGAAAAAAGGATTTATTCTTGTGTCTCATGACCGTGACCTGCTGGACGCGTGTGTGGATCACGTTCTGGTGCTGAACAGGTGCTCAATCGAAGTGGAGAGCGGTAATTTTTCTTCCTGGTGGATGAATAAAGAGCGGAGAGACCATTTCAGTCAGATGGAAAATGAAAAGCACCGGAAAGAAATTCAGAAGCTCAGAAAGGCAGCAGACCGGACACGCGGCTGGGCGGATCAGAATGAACGGACGAAAATCGGCTTTGATCCGATCAAAGAACACGAAAGAAACATTTCGACAAGAGCGTACATTGGTGCAAAAACGAAGAAAATGCAGAGCAGGGTAAAGCAGATGGAGACACGTATTTCGGATGAAATATTAAAAAAAGAGGGTCTTCTGAAGGACATTGAACAGCCGGTGGAGCTGAAGATGCAGCCGCTTGTTCATCACAAAGAAGTACTGATCCGGGCGAAAGAGTATGGGATATCGTACCGGATGGCTGATGGGAGCTGCCGGGAGATACTGAATCATTTTGCGTTTGAATTGCGGCAGGGAGAACGGGTATTTCTGCAGGGGAAAAACGGATGCGGAAAATCCACTTTTCTCAAGGCAATTCTGGTACACAGCGGGGAAAGGGGTGCATTTCTTTCTGCCGGATCTGAGACAATGGAAAAGGGCGTGCTGACAACGGTCGGGGGATTGACGATTTCCTATATCAGTCAGGACACTTCCTTTCTCCGGGGGAATCTGCAGGAGTTCTGCAGAGGGAGAGGACTGGAAGAACGCCTTCTGAAAGCACTTCTGCGTCAGCTTGGTATGGAACGGGTACAGTTTGAGAAAAACATGGAGGATTATTCGGAAGGCCAGAGGAAAAAAGTGCTGATCGCAGCCAGTCTTCTGACGCAGGCTCATTTGTATATCTGGGATGAGCCTCTGAATTATATCGATGTGTTTTCGCGGATGCAGATTGAGAATGTGATTTTGCGTTACCGGCCAACGATGCTCTTTGTGGAGCATGATGTGAGATTTCGGGAAAAGATTGCCACGCGGGTGGTGGAAGAAAGGTGGGAAAAGGCTGAGAGATGACGGAAAGAAAAAGAGTGCACCGTCCTGTGCCGGGACTGAGCCGGGAGGAAGAAGAAAAAGAACTGAGAGAGATTATTGAAGTGGCGCAGAATAATCTGGACCGATCGGAAAAACGTGTCGCCTGTCTGTCTGAGGAACTCCATGAATTGATGGAAACGTACGGAACGAAGGACAAAGAGGCTCTGTCATTTTTTCACAACACGCAGTCACAGCTGCTGGAGAGCAGACGTGATCTGGAACGCTGCCGGAAAGCAAGGAAAAAACCGTATTTTGGAAGAATTGATTTTAAGGATCCGAATCAGCCGGCAATGGAGTCATACTACGTGGGTCGCGTGGGGATTTCAGATGAAGCATCCGATCCGGTTGTTATTGACTGGCGAGCGCCTCTGGCCTCTGTTTATTATGAGAATTCTGCCGGAATCTGCAGCTATACGGTAAAGGGGGAAGGAAGCTGTACCATTGATCTGAAACGCAAACGGACGCATGAAATCAATGAGGATCAATTGAGAGATTTTTATGATTCGGATGTGGTGGCCAACGATGAATTACTGACAAAATATCTGGCGAAAAATAAAAAAGCCGTACTGGGAGAAATCATTGCAACGATTCAGAAAGAACAGAATTCGATTATTCGAAAATCACCGAAGACAAATATGATTGTTCAGGGAGTGGCAGGTTCGGGAAAAACGACGGTGGCGATGCACCGCATTTCCTATATTCTGTATAATTATGAAGAAGACTTTCGCCCGGAGGACTTTTATATCATCGGGAGTAACCGGATTCTTCTGAATTATATTACCGGTGTGCTACCGGATCTTGATGTGTATGGTGTTTCACAGATGACGATGGAACAGCTTTTTGTGCGTCTTCTGTATGAAGACTGGGATCCGCAGGTGTGCCGTATCTGTCCGGTGGACAGAAAGGACAGCGCATCCCGGATGAAGGGAAGTCTGGCGTGGTTTCGTGATCTGGAACAGTTCTGCAGAGCTTACGAATCGCAGACCGTTTCTGCGGGAGAAGTGCGGATGGAGAAAAACGGAGTGGTGCTGGTGTCGGAGGGTACAGCTGCACGTTATCTGGAGCAGCATCCGCAGCTTTCCATGCAGAGCAAAATCAACATGCTCAATGAGATGGTCCGGTCGAGACTGGAAAATGAGCTGTCCGGAAAATACGTTTCTTATACGGAAGAAGAGAAGAAAGAGCTGCGCCGTATGTACCGGTGGCATTACGGAAAAGACAGATGGACGGGATCTGTTTATGAGGTTTATGAGCAGTTTCTCCTGGATCAGAGCCGGAACGGGAAAGGAGTTACGCTTGCCGGAGCGCGTACCTTTGACGTTTATGATCTGGCAGCACTTGCCTACCTTTATAAAAGAATCAAAGAGACGGACGGAATTCGTGAGGCCAGCCATGTGATTATTGATGAAGCGCAGGACTTCGGGATGATGGCCTACGGTGCGCTGGCTTATTGCCTGCGGGGATGTACATACACAATAATGGGAGATGTGTCTCAGAATATTTATTACGGGTATGGATTGAATGACTGGGAGGAACTGAAGAAGCTGATACTGACCGGAACGTATGACAGCTTTGGTCTGCTGAAAAAAAGCTACCGCAATACGGTGGAAATCTCTGCGTTTGCCACAGATATCCTGCGTCACGGGAATTTTGCCGTTTACCCTGTGGAACCCATCCGCCGTCACGGCAGTGACGTGCGGGTGACTGCGTGCAGTGACGGGGAGAATATGATTGGAGAAACGGTGAAAACAATTCTGGAATGGCAGCGGGAAGGACGTGAGACT
This sequence comes from Candidatus Choladocola sp., assembly GCA_034093895.1. GTDB lineage: Bacteria > Bacillota > Clostridia > Lachnospirales > Lachnospiraceae > Choladousia. Next base: position 6,286 of record JAXEBU010000018.1, read on the forward strand.
ATTGCGGTTATCTGCCGTGATGAGAATGAAGCATCAGAGGTAAGCAAAAGGCTTGCACTTCAACTGCCCGTAGCAGACCGCAGTCCGGAAACAGCGGAATTTGGCAGCGGGGTCATGGTGCTCCCGGTGGAGTATACGAAGGGGCTGGAATTTGATGCGGTTCTGATTTATGATCCTTCGTCGGAAAAATATCCGGCAGAGGATGCTTATGTGAAATTGCTTTATGTGGCGGCCACCCGTGCGCTCCACGAGCTGGCCGTTGTACATCTCGGAGATCTGACAGACCTGATCGGGAAGCCGGTATCTGAGAAAAAGGGTCTGGAATCACTGGAAAAGAAAAATTTCAGGGAAGAGGCGGAGGACAGTGAAAAAAACAGGGCAGCTGACCGGAAAATGGGTTGCCGCAAAAAGGATGCGGCGGCAGAAGGGAAAACAGATTGCCGTGTGAAGGATGGAACAATTGACCGGAAAGCAGGATGCGGAAAACTGAATCAATCCCCGTATCCCTTTCGCAGCGTTCCGGACGCCGGATTGCTGCGTCCTGCGGACTGCGGACGGGCAGATCACGCAATCCGGGCGGTAAAACGGACAAAAACGAGTGTGGATCTGTACAGTAATTATGGTATACTGCGGCTGACGCCTGTTGCGGACAGTATTCTCCGCGTTCAGTTCAAAAAAGGCTCAAGACCGGAATTTCCTCCCGGTTACTGGGAATGTGAACCGGACCGGACAATGGTCTGGACTGCAAAGGGCGGAAAAAATCTGGTTGAGACTGCAACAGGAAAGATAAGGGTAAGAGTTGATAAGCGGACGGGAGCTCTGTCGTTTCTGGATGGAGACGGGAAAACGCTTCTGCGGGAAAAACAGGATATGGTGCGCTGGCTGGATGAGAGACAGGGCCAGGGCTGGGTGTATTTTGACTGGCAGATCAGGGAGAAGCTTGCCGCAAAAGGGATACTGGCAGATGATCTGGAACGGATGAACCATAAGGCACGCTACATCAGCTTTGGCGGAAAACAGATGCGGATGCCGCTGCTTTTCTCGGATTACGGATATGGAATCGCAGTTGCGTGTGAGAGAACCGTCATGTGCTGCAATATTCCCATGTACGGACCGTATTTATATATGGACGGAACGGATCGGATTGATTATTATTTCTTACAGGGAGAAAATTACAGAGCCATACTGGAGCTGTATCAGAGACTGACGCAGATGAGATAAAGAGGTAGTGATATGAACAGAAGGATTCGGAAAGAAAACTGGAGTATTCATCGGTGTTTTGTGCTGCTGTTTTTCCTGGTCTGTCTGCTGGTTACAGTATTTTTCCGGCAGAAATTTTACGGGGAACAGACAGAGACCTCCATCGGATGGGATACCGATACGGAGGGAAAGGGCCTTCAGAAAATCAGTGGAAATACAGAGATAAAACAGGTATTTTATGCACAGCGCGGAATACTGAACTATATCTATGTGGCAATTGACGGTCGCGGGGAGACAGGAACCATGGCAGTCACTGTGTTTGACGAGAAGGATCAGGAGGTTGCAGTACGTGAAATCCAGTGCAGTCAGATGGTGGAAAGCGGTGCCCAGGGAATTCCGTTTCACATCAGAGTGAAGCCGGGGGCTGCATATTATTATACCATTTCATTCCGTGATGTGGAGGACGGATATCCGGTGATTCAGACCGCACGCTGTCTCAGTGAGAGCGAACTTGGGCTCCTGTATGTGGATGGAGTACAGCAGGAGGAGTGCATCTTCGGGCTGTTTGTCTATCAGGATTATTATACCGAAAATCCAGTCTGGAGGATCTGTGCTTTTATAGCGGTGCTGATGGCTTTGTTTTTCCTTTGTTATCCCTGTATTCCTCTGTGGAATACAAGACTGCTTCCTGTATTTCTGGCGTTTCATTCTGTGCTTTCCGTATTCTTGCTGGAAGTGACAGCAGGAACAGATATTGCGGCACTTGGCAGAAACAGAATATTGTATAACTGTCTGATCTGCAGTCTGGTTTTTACAGTACTTGCTGCTGTCCTCTGGAGAGGAAAGGCAGTATTAATTACCGGAACTGTGCTCTGTTTTATTCTCGGCGTGGCAGAATACTACGTTTTGGAATTTCGGGGAACTCCGGTCGTGCTCGCAGATCTGTTCAGCGCAGGTACGGCTGCTGAAGTGAGCGGAAATTATCATTTTGATATTACGCCGCAGATGGTAATGGCTCTGTTAGTTATGCTTTCCGTATTTTTGCTGGAAAGTAAGATCCGTTTCCGGAAATACAGGCATCGCGGACGGGTGGTGTTTCTTGGATTTCTGCTGCTGTGGGGACTGGGGAGTATTTCCTGGTTGAAGAGCCTTCCCCTTCTGGACACGGGAAAGAACGGAGGGTTTTTCTGGAATCTGTCAGACTCATACGAAAAATACGGTTACTTTCTGAGTACCTATATATATGAAAGTTATCAGCGGGTGGAAAAACCGGAGTCATATTCCGGAGAAACGGTGCGGACAGTGACCGAAGCATACAGAGAAAACGGTGTGGCAGATGCGGAGGAGCTGCCGAATATTATCGTGATTATGAATGAGTCATTTACGGATTTTGCCAGCGTCGGCGGACTGGAAACTTCCTGCCCGGTGACACCTTTTGTGGATTCTCTGGAGGAAAACACGGTGCGGGGAAATCTGTACGTGTCCGTGTTCGGCGGAGGCACAGCCAATACGGAGTTTGAGTTCCTGACAGGGAGTACGATGAATTTTCTGCCTTCGGGAAGCACCCCTTATCAGGCATATATAAAGGAAGAACTTCCGTCACTTGCATCCTGGCTGAAGCAGTATGGGTATACATCAACTGTCTGTCATTTTGCAGCCAGAAAAAACTGGAACCGGGACGATGTGTATCCTCTTCTGGGATTTGATACGTATATTTCGGAAGAAGATGTGGAAGGACTGAAGTGCATTCATGGTTTTCCTTCGGATGAGTCCAATTATGAGGAAATTCTCAAGCTGTATGAGAACTGGAAAACAGAGAAGGATACGGAGCACTTTTTCTGCTTTAATATCACAATCCAGAATCATGGCGGGTACGGTTCCGGCTATCGATGCGAGAATCCGCCGCAGTACACCGGCGGACAGACAAGGGACGACGTGGAAGAGTACCTGTCTCTGATGCGTGAGTCAGACCGGGCGTTTGAAAATCTGGTACATTATTTCGAGAACGAGGAAGAGCCGACCATTCTGCTGATGTTTGGCGACCACTGGCCGCGGCTGAACAATTCGTTTATCAATTCTGTGGCAAACCAGACAGAAACATCCGGAAAGCTGGAGAAAAACCAGAATAAATATGTGACGCCGTTTGTTCTCTGGGCAAATTATGATATTGAAGAAGCCCGTATGGAAAGGCTGAGTGCAAATTATCTGTCGACGCTTCTGCTGAAAACAGCAGGAGTTCCGCTGAACGGATATCAGCAGTTTCTGGATGCTCTGTCCAAAAAAGTACCGGTAATCAACAGCCTGGGTTACGTGGACAGTGCCGGAAATTATTTCAGTTCACCGGAAGAGATGGATGCACAACAGCAGCAGTGGATTACAGATTATCAGATTCTTCAGTATGATAATCTGTTCGGAAAAAAAGAAGAAACTTTTTTTGAATAGGAAACAAAAAAACAAATCTGCAGAGCGGCTCTGTTATGATTGTTTCATCAGATGAAGCAAATCAAAACATTTAAAATAACGGAGGGAAAAATTATGTTAAAGAAAAATCTGCAGAAAATGTTTAAGAGAGTTATGATCACCTGTGCAATCGCAGTTATGAGCATTGTGTCACCGGCCATGGCCTGCGGCAATCAGAATTTTTACAATGCAGCAGTTCACACAGACTGCATCAACTATATTGTCGATGTAACGACCGGATATCTGGCACTTCGCAATGCGAAAGCGTATGACAGCAGAAATGAAATTGCAAGCCTCTGTTCCGGAACACAGGTTACGGTGCAGGACAGCTTTGACAGCACCTACTGGTACGTATACGTGCCTTCTATTCGGATGTACGGTTACGTGAACAAAAATTATCTGAAACCACAGACTTACGTATACCAGTTTGCATCCGATACCATTACCATGATCGTCTCTGTGGACAGTGGATATCTGGCGCTTCGCAATGCAAAAGCATACGATGCGAGAAATGAGATCGGAAGCCTCTACAGTGGACAGACGGTAGAACTGATCGATGCTTCTGACAGCACCTACTGGTATGTATATGCGCCGTCGCTGGACAAATACGGATACGTAAACTGCAATTACCTGTACTGGTAAGATGGGAAGAAACAAAAAACTGCTGTGCAGTATTTCGGCAGATTATGCCGATGCTGCACAGCAGTTTTTTGCTCTTTCAGAGAAATTTTGGGACAAGTTAAAAAAATTCTGTCTATTCTTTTGACATTCATTTATCTGATGATTAATTTTCTTTTCTTACTGAATTAAAGAATTTATTTCAAAAATTCAAAAATGGTTAATTCTGCCTGTTACGTTAGGTTTATGGTAAAAATATACAATAACAGTGAAAAGTATTTGTAGAATGTGATCAAAATTATTTCTGAAGCAAATAAAATCTTTACAAAATGACATAAAAATGATATGATGACATCATCAAAAGGGAAAACGTTTTCCCGTTTCTAGGAGGGATGAAGGTGAGCGATATACTGAAAAAGCTCAGAGCAGCCAACCCGGACAGGAGGATCTATTCCGTGTATGATCCGGAGTTCGCAACGTATGGAGCGGTCCATTCTCACATCCGGGTTCCGAAAATGAGAGAGTACGTTTATGAGAACAAGGAAATGCCATTGACCGAGGTCTATGAGCCGTGCTCGGAAGAACTGATGAAAATGGACGAGGCAGTTTTCTTTACCCAGTTCTGTTATGGAGAGACTGCGTGCCAGGTAGGATATTACAGCGGTTTCGGTACGAAACTGAATGCGCTGGAGTATCACAAATGCAGCGAGGTGCTGGTGGAGTTTGAACCGGCGGTACTGATCGTAGGTCACATCTGGGACATCAGAGAGCAGAATGTATATTCTTCTGATCTGAAGCTGTTTTATGTACCTGCAGACACCTGTGTGGAGCTGTATGCGACAACACTGCATTTTGCTCCGTGTATGGCAACAGAGGCAGGCGTACGGCAGATTGTATGCCAGACAGCTACGACAAATACGGATCTGAGACATCCGGAACTGCTGACAGAGGCCGGAGAAAATCCGCTTCTTTATCAGAGAAATAAATGGGTTCTGATTCATCCGGAAGCTGCAGCATCATTTGAAGCGGATGCAGTACAGGGAATTACCGGGGAAAACATTTCCGTTCATCCCGTACAGTAACAAAAGAAAGAATACCGCAGAGAAAACGGTCTTCCGGAAAAAGGTTCATGATTCCCGGAACAACGGCTGAATGATCACTGAACCGCTGACATACGAATGAAACGAATCCGGGTCTGCCGGATACGGGTTTCAGAAAATAAAAATATGACATCAAGAGCAGAACAGAAAAGACATCAACGTAAGACTTACAGGAGGTAAAGATTATGAACAAGATTATGATCCCGAACACAGAACTGTCAATCTCCCCGATGGGACTTGGTACTGTTGACGCAGGCGTAAGATGGGGAAAAGAGGCTGCAGATGCAGACAAGATGTTTGGCACATTTGTAGAGCAGGGTGGAAACCTGATCGACTGTGCACACGTATACGCTGACTGGCAGGTTGTTGACGGACGTCAGGAAACAGCTCGTGCTGAGCGTGTGACAGGTGACTGGATGCAGCGTGCAGGCAACCGCGACCAGATCGTTCTTATGACCAAGGGCGGACATCCGGTTTATACTCATCCGAGCATGGATCTTCATATCAACCGCTGTACAAAGGCTGATATGAGAGGAGACATCGAAGGTTCTCTGAGAATTCTTCGCACAGATTACATCGACATCTATTTCTACCATCGTGACGATCCGCGTATTCCGGTTGAGGAAATGGTTGAGACCATGCAGGATTTCGTCCGTGAAGGAAAGATCCGTTACTGGGGTATTTCCAACTGGACAGCAGCACGTGCAAAAGCAGCAGATGAGTACTGCAAGAAGATGGGATACCGCAGTGCAGTAGCTGATCAGGCACTCCTGAACCTGGGATCCAAATACATGAATCCGCTTCCGGACGATACTCTTGTATACGTTCAGGGCGAAAGCGGACTGTATGACTACCACAAAGAGAACCTTGACTGCATGATGATGCCGTACATGGGAAATGCAAGCGGTTTCTTCCATATTTATGCAGCTAAGGGAGCAGAAGGCGTTAAGGGTCATCCGTACGCAACAGAGCGTAACCTGGCTATGGCAGCACGCCTCAGTGATCTGACACAGAAATACGGTTGTGCAGTAACAAACATCGTTCTTGGTTACTTTACACAGGAAGCATTCCCGTGCGTACCGCTGTACGGTCCGATGGATGCAAACTCTGTTGTTGAGGCAGCAAGAACATTCGATATCAAATTCGATAAGGAAGACTATATCTTCTAATTTTATAAAATGTTGATAGAGAGGAAGGGAGGAAGTCTTAATGGGAAAGGACATTGATTTTTCAGATGAGATTCTGAAGCTGGAAAATGTCAACAAGAGCTTCCCGGGCGTAAAAGCATTACAGAATATGCAGATCACACTTGCAAGAGGTGAAATGCATGCAGTATGCGGGGAGAACGGTGCAGGAAAGTCCACGCTGATGAAGGTTATTACCGGTGTTTACAAGGCTGACAGCGGTGAGATGTATCTGAATGGCGAAAAGGTTACTATCCGTGAACCAAACGATGCTTACGGAAAAGGAATTGCTATCATTTTCCAGGAGACGAGTTTATTTAAGGATCTGAACGTCCTTGAAAATATGTTTATGGGACATGAGCCTGTGAAAAAAGTCGGTGGTTTCATCAACAACATCGATTATGCGGCAATGAGAAAGAAAGCAGATGAGATTTTCGATTTCCTTGGAATTTCAGGACAGATCGATTACGATGAGAAGATCGATAACCTCGGTGTTGCTGCAAAACAGATGGTGGAAATTGCCAAGGCGCTGACTTACGATGCAAAGGTTCTGATTTTCGACGAGCCGACAGCAGCCCTGACAAACAAGGAAGTGCGCGCGCTGTTCCGTACAATTGCAAGACTGAAGGATCAGGGCATCAGTATGCTCTATATCAGCCATCGTATGGAAGAAATTTTTGAGATCGCAGACCGTGTTACGGTAATCCGTGATGGTTCTTACGTTCGTACTGCAGAGATCGACAAGGTTACGGAACAGGAACTGATTTCCTGGATGGTAGGACGTGAGATGAACGAGATGTATCCGAAGGCTGAAGTTGAGATCGGTGATACAGTGCTTAAGGTTGAGCATCTGAACCGTTCCGGCGATATGGATGGATTCCCGCTGAAGGATGTTTCATTCGAAGTGAAAAAAGGTGAGATTTTCGGTATTGCAGGTCTGGCCGGTGCAGGCCGTACGGAGATGGCAGAATGTCTTGTTGGACTGAGAAAGTATGATTCTGGTACAGTTACACTGGAAGGACAGCAGATTCACAACAAGAATTACCGTGATGCCATCGACAAAGGATTTGTATACGTATCTGAGGACAGAAAGAAATACGGACTCGTTGTTCCGATGTCTATCGAAGAAAACCTGACCATGTCCATTCTGTACAGACTGACGAAAAACAAGCTGATTGATTTCGGTGCTGAGGACCAGCTGGTTGACAAATACATGAAAGATCTGCGTGTGAAAGCACCGAACCGTGAGTTCGTAGTGGAAAACCTTTCCGGTGGTAACCAGCAGAAGGTTCTGGTTGCAAAAGCACTTTGTGCAGAACCGAAGATTCTGATTCTCGATGAGCCGACCCGTGGTGTCGATGTAGGAGCAAAATCTGAGATTCACCGTATTGTAAGTACACTGGCGCAGCAAGGCCTGACAATTATCATGATTTCTTCCGATATGCCGGAGCTTCTCGGTATGTGTGACAGAGTTATGGTTGTCAAAGCAGGCGCAAAGACCGGCGAACTGATCCGCGAAGATTTCAGCCAGGAAAAAGTCCTGAAGCTGGCCTTATAAGAAAGGAGAAATAGGTAATTATGAAGAAGAAAAATCCAATTGCCGCGTTTTTTTCCTCCCGAGAAGGCATTTTGGCAATATTTGTTATCATCTGCTTCGGTGCTCTCTGTGCGACCACAAATATGATTGGAAGCCTGTATGTATTCCTGCGTGACCTTTCTTATCTGATCGTCGGCGGCCTGGCACTTATGATGGTTATCCTTCTTGGTGAGATTGATATTTCATCAGGAACGGTACTTGGTCTTATTGGTTTCTGTTCCTTTACACTGGTACAGATGGGTGTTCCGCTTATCGTTTGTATTCTTGTTGGAATTATTGTCGGTATGCTGAACTCTCTCGTTGTAGGCTTCATCACTGTAAGATTCCGCGTTCCTTCCATGATCGTCGGACTTGCAATGATTAAGCTTCATATCGGACTCTTCTCTCTGCTGCCGAATGCAGGTTACGTGTCCAACATCAATCCGGAGGTTACTGCTCTGGGTAATGCAAAAATCGGAAGCGTTCCGGTTATGTTGTTTATCTCCATCGCCCTGCTGATCTTCTTCTGCTGGCTGATGAAATATACAAGATACGGCCGCTGCGTATACGCAATCGGCGGAAGCCGCGAATCTGCAGTCCTTGCAGGTATCAATGCGGATAAAGTTACCATCAAGACGTTCCTTGTATCAGGTGCACTCCTTGGTGTGACAGCAACAATGTACTGGCTGCCGAAGAGCCAGGTACAGCCTTCCAGCTGTGTTGGTATGGAAATGTATTTCCTGCCGATCGCAGTAGTAGGCGGTATCAATATCGCAGGTGGTTCCGGCCGTCCGATCGGTATCCTCGTAGCAGGTGTCCTGATCGCAATGCTGCAGAGAGCAGCATATCTGCTCGGTCTCGGAACACAGTGGATGTATCTGAGCTATGGTCTTATCGTACTGGTAGCAGTTTACAGTATGTTTGTGAACATCGGTGGTAAAAAGAAGAAAGCCGCAGGAGGTGAAAACAATGCGTAAGAAATTTAAAGTCAGTTATGAACTTGTCATGGTCATTATCCTGATCGCAATGGTATTCGTTTTCGGCGGACTCACAGGCGGCAAATTCTTCAAACCAAAGACCATGATTGGATGTACGGCTGATGTTGCCTACCTGGGTGTTCAGGCAATGGCAATGACACTGATTATCCTGACTTCAGGTATCGACCTGTCAGTAAGCTATCAGATGGTTTGCTCCGGTATGGTCTGCGCATGGGTTTACAATAATACGATTTCCATGGGAGTTGCTCCCGCAGTGATCTGTGCAATTGTTGCATGTCTGGTATCCGGTTTCGTATTCGGTGCTGTAAACGGTATTATCGCTGACAAGACACCGATCAATCCGTGGCTGATTACCATGTCAACGATGTACATATTCCAGGCTATCAGCTGGTTCTTCGGAACATCCTTTGCTTTCCAGGCAGGAAACCCGATCGTTGATATCGGAAACATGAAAATCGGCGGAATAGTTCCGACTCAGTTAATCCTTCTGCTTATTGTCTTTGTTATCTTCTATATTATTGAAAAGAAGACAACATTCGGAAGATACGTACACGCAATCGGTTACAATGAGAACGCAGTCAACTATTCTGGTATCAATGCCGGAAAACTGAAATTCTGGGTATACACACTGGGTGGACTTCTCAGTGGTGTGGCAGCTCTGATGTACATGGGAAGAAGCTGGCAGATCAACCAGGAAACAGGTATGAACATGAACATCGAAGTAATCGCTCTCGTAGTACTCGGTGGTACAAGTACAGCCGGTGGTGTCGGCGGAGTACCAGGTTCTCTGCTTGCCTGCCTGATCATCGGTGTACTGAAAAAAGGTCTTGCTCTGATGGGACTTCCGGGAACTGTTTACAACTTCATCGTAGGTATCGTCCTGATCGGTGCTCTGATCCTGTTCGCATACCTGCAGAAACGTAAGAAACTCGTAAGCCGCAAAATGGCAATTGAAAACATGGACAAACAGCAGTAATGTCAGACAAGACGCAAGGACAGGATGCAGCAGATTTATCTGCTGGCAGACTGGAATTGCGGATTGAGCTGGATGGGCATTCTGCCCATCCAGCCACAGACAGAAGGCGGCAAAGCCGCCGACTGACTGCGGAGCAGGCAGGTCTGTGGTCTGACATTATAAAGGTCAGCCACCAGTCTGACCGGGCTTGTGGCCTGACATTATAAAGGTCAGCCACGAATCTGACCGGGTCTGTGGCCTGACATTATAAAGGTCAGCCGCGAATCTGACCGGGACTGTGGCCTGACATAAAATTTCTCTTACCTATGTATTGAACCGGAGAACCGGTTTGATAAATAAAATTATATCATATTAAGGAGGATTTACTATGAAATTCAAAAAAGCACTTTCACTGGCAGTAGTAGCTAGCATGGCAATCCCGACATTCGCCAGCGCAGCAGATGTAACAATCGCTTACATCCCGAAGGAGCGTAACGAGTCATTCTGGCAGGCAGTAGAAGCCGGTGCACAGCAGGCAGCTGATGATCTGGGAGCTGAACTGATCATGTACGGAGATGCAGCAGGTGCAAACACAGCTGCAAACCAGTCAACATACGTTGAGACAGCTACAGAGCTGGAAGTAGATGCAATCGCATTCGCAGCACTGGATTCTGATTCAACAGATGCAGCTCTTCAGGCAGCACAGGCTGAAGGCATCACAGTAGTTGGTTTTGACTCTGACCCGGGTGAAGAAGCACGTGACTGGTTCGTTAACCAGGTAGATCCGGCTGAACTGGCTGTTATCCTTCTGGACGATATCGTAGAGCATATCGGTGACAAGTACTCAGCAGATGCTCCGGCAGTTGTTTACCTTGTATCCACAAACCTGACAACTCCGAACCAGAACACATGGATCGAAGCAATCAAAGCTGCTTACTATTCAGATTATGAAATCGCTTACACAGATACAGGAGCAATCGACTTCGATACATGTAAGCAGAACACACGTGACAACACATACACAGTAAACGAGAAATACGCTATGCTCGACGTTAAGGTTAACCCGGACAGCGACATCATCTACGCTGGTGACGGTGCAGGTCTGGAAGAAATCGAAGCTACACTTTCCGCTCATCCGGAAATCAACGCTCTGATCTCTCTGACAACAAACGTAATCGCTTCCTGTGCAACAGCTATCGAGAGCTGCGGTATGACAGAAACATGTATCTTCAACGGTATTGCAACACCTGGTGATTCCAAGGCTTACCTTGAGAACGGCCTGATGACAACTGTAGTACTGTGGCAGGCATATGACCTTGGATACCTTGCTGTAAACGCAGCATACGCTGCAGTTACAGGTGATCTGGAAGCAGGTGCTACAGAGTTCGTATCCAACCTGTCCGGACAGACTCAGGTAGAAGGCATCTCTACATATCCGGAATCTCATAAGGTTGACGGCGCTGTTGTATACCTTGGCGGACCGGCTACATTCACACTGGATACTCTGGATTGCTGGAAAAACTAATCTTACTGACCTGACTGACAGCAGAGAAACCATCTGATTCAAATACGGCATGAGAAGCATTGATTTCTCATGAGAAAGATAATGAGTCCGGAAAGGGGAAGTGCTCTGCACTTCCCCTTTTCTGCAAAATGCGGTATAATGGTTTTGAAAATAAATGAGGTGTCTGCTTATCAGGCAGAAGCAAGGAGGTATATTTTGAAGTATTTAATGGGAGTTGACAATGGAGGTACCTTTTCCAAAGCGGCTCTGTTCGACGAGAACGGCGTTCAGATTGCAAAGACGAGCGTACCGACTGTAACAATTACACCGAAGCCGGGTTACACAGAGCGTGATATGGACGAGCTGTGGCGCGTCAATGCAGAAGCAATCCGAAAGACAGTGGAAAAGAGCGGAGTAAATCCGGCAGATATCGCCGGCGTATCTTTCTCCGGACATGGCAAGGGTCTGTATCTGACCGATAAGGACGGAAACGGAACCTGCAACGGAATCCTTTCCACAGACGCAAGAGCCTGGGAGTATATCCAGAAATGGTATCAGGATGGAACAAACAAAAAAGTATATGAGAAGACTTTCCAGGAAATTCTGATTATGCAGCCGGTGGCACTGCTGGCATGGATCCGTGACCATAAGCCGGAAGTACTGGAAAAGACGGCTTACGTATTTTCTGTAAATGATTATATCCGTTTTAAACTGACAGGTGAGGCATACGCAGAGTACACAAACTTCTCCGGCGGTAATCTGGTAAATCTGACAACAAAACAGTATGATCAGGAACTGCTGGAACTGTTTGGACTGGGAATGTGCATGGACAAGCTTCCTCCGCTCCGCTATTCAGATGATATCTGCGGACACATTACAAAGGAAGCTTCCGAGCTGACCGGTCTTCCGGAGGGAATTCCTGCAGCAGCCGGCATGTTTGATGTTGATGCTTGCGGTATTGCCAGCGGTCTGATCAGTCCGGATGAGATGTGTATGATTGCCGGTACCTGGAGTATCAATGAGTTCATTGCAAAAGAGCCAATCGTAAACGGAACAGTAGCACTGAATTCCATGTACTGCATGAGAGATTACTTCCTCGTAGAGGAGAGCAGCCCGACCTCAGCCGGAAATATGGAGTGGTTCATCCGCAACATGCTCAGCTATGAGAAGAAAGAAAAAGAAGAAGCAGGCGAATCCATTTACGATCTGACAAACGAGTGGGTAGCATCCATCGAACCCCAGGACTGCAACGTAATTTTCCTGCCGTTCCTGAACGGTTCCAATGAGAACCCGCTTGCAAAGAGTACCTTTGTAGGTCTTACTGCATTCCATAACAAGAAGCATATGCTCAGAGCGGTTTACGAGGGCATCGTATTCAGCCATCTGACGCATGTGAAGAAGCTGCTTGCAAACCGTGAAAAACCGGCAAGCATCCGTCTCTCCGGCGGTGCCGCAAATTCAGAAGTATGGGTACAGATCTTTGCAGATGCACTTCAGATTCCGATCGACACCATCGGTGACAAGGAACTGGGAGCACAGGGCGCAGCTATGGCAGCAGGTGTTGCAGCAGGTATTTACAAAGATTATGCGGAAGCAGTTCAGAAGACTGTACATATTACAGGTACGGTAAATCCGCGTCCGGAATACAAAGAAATCTACGAAGAGAAATATGCAACATACAGACGTGTGGTTGACAGCCTGAATGGTGCATGGGACAGATTTGAGAACTAAAGAGAAACACGGATTTTTGAAAGGAATAAACTGGCTATGAAAAAAATGATTCCCGACTGTTACTGGCCTGATTCTGCCAATGGCGAATACGTAAGCCATGAGGCAGTCTGCGTGCTGAATACAAATACGGAGGATGTTACTGTGGAACTGACTCTTTACTTTGAGGATCGTGATAAGATGGGTGGATTTGCGGTAACTGTTCCGGCAGAACGTACAAAACACATCCGTCTGGATCAGCTTCTGAGCAAAGACGGCACAGCAATTCCGAAGGCTACACCGTATGCAATGGTAATCGAGTGCGATAAGGACGTAACAGTTCAGTACACAAGAGTGGATACCACCCAACCTGAACTCGCAATTGCAACGACGATGGTGTAATCTGAAAAAATCTTTGCAACAAAACAGGAAGTATTGGGCTTTACAGGGGTTTTACTATGGCAAGTATTAAAGATGTGGCTTTAAAAGCAGGTGTCAGTATTTCTACTGTGTCACGTGTGATGAATAACAGCAAAAACGTCAGTCCGGAACTGGCTCAGAAGGTACAGAATGCGGTGGAAGAGCTGGAGTACAGCGCAAATCTTGCGGCACACAGCCTTCGGAGCATCAGAAGCAGACTGATTGCTGTAGTCGTCACATCTTTTTCCAGACCGTTTTTTACCGGTATCCTTGAAGGAATCAATGCGGCGGCAGCGGAAAACGGATACACAATTCTGCTGGCCGAGACCCATGACAGTCTTCCCGATGAAATCAAGATTGTCAATGAGTTTGAATCCAGATGCGTGGATGGGATTATTCTTGCATCCAGTGCATACGGAAAAGATCAGAGAACCCTGAAATATATACAATCACTGGAACGTCTGCAGAAAAAGGGAATGCCAATTCCTCTGGTTACTCTTGAGTATGCGTTTGAAAATACTGATATCAGTGCCGTAGTTGTGGATAATGTCAAATCCTCTTATGATGCGGTGACGTATCTGCTCCGTGATCTCGGCAGGAGAAATGTGCTGCATATCTCCCTTCCAAAACAGCACTTTCTCGGCCAGCAGCGTGTGGAGGGCTACAAAAAAGCCCTTCGGGATTTCGGAATTCCGGTGAGAAAAAAGTATATACGGGAAGGCGATTACTCTACATACTCCGGCTATCACATTATGAATGAGATGCTGCAGGCGGGAGAAAAAATTGATGCTGTATTCTGTGCCAACGACCAGATGGCGGTGGGCGCTGTTCTTGCATGCAACGAAAATTCCGTTTCGATTCCTGACGAAATCGCGATCGTCGGGAACGATGATATTTTTGCTGCGTCGCTTGTGCGGCCTTCACTGACATCCATCCGGGTACCTCGTTATGATATAGGAACAGCGGCAATGTCCGTTTTACTGGAAGCAATTGAAGAAGGAATACCAAAGCGCCAGATTGTCACTCTGCCTACGCAGATTGTGAAGAGAGGAACAACGGTGAAGGATTATCAGAACGATTTGAAAAATCTGATCTGGTAGAAGGAGGCATACCTGACGGGATGCTGCAGATTGAGCGTCGGAAGTACATGCAAATTCCGGCATCATGGAGCAGCATCCTTCTTTTTTACATGGAGCAGCATCCTTCTTTTTTACTTGTGTTCCGGCGGCGATGATTGTATAATAGCTAATGCATTGGTCGCGGAATGTGTATCATTGAAGGAGAGATTGACATGGCATATGAGTTTGACAGTAAAGTACGTTACAGTGAGATGGATCTGGAACAGAAACTGACACTCGTTTCTCTGGTGGATTATTTTCAGGACTGCTCCACATTTCAGTCTGAATTATGCGGCCACGGAATTCAGTATATGAAAGACCGCGGGAGAGCGTGGATGATTCTGTCGTGGCAGATAGAGATTCTCCGCCGCCCCAGACTGGGAGAAAAGATTACGGCGAGGACGTGGCCGTATGGATTTAAGGCATTTTACGGTTACAGAAATTATGCTCTGCTGGATGGCGGGGGTGCATATCTGGCAAAGGCCAACAGCATCTGGGTACTCATGGATGTGGAGTCGGGATGCCCGGCAAAGATTATGCCGGAGGACATTTCAGGATATACGACGGAACCGGAGCTCCCCATGGAGAAGCTTTCCAGAAAAATGAAAATGCCGGAAGAGAGCATAAAAATGGAAGAAATTGAAGTGGGCATTCCCCATCTTGACACGAACCATCATGTAAACAACGGACAGTATATCCGCATGGCGGAAATGTATCTTCCGGAAGGCTTTGAGCCATCCAGACTGCGGGTAGAATACCGGATGCAGGCGCATCTGCACGACCGTATTGTGCCGATGGTTCACACGGAAGAACGGACAGTCACAGTCGGACTGTGCAATACAGAGGGAAAACCGTATGCTGTTGTAGAATATACGCGTTGAATCGGAAATACCGGAGAATAAAGGAGGCTGTATGTTACAGATTGGAGAAAAACAGGAATTGACCGTGGTGAAAGAAGTAGCTTTCGGGGTGTATCTTGCTGAGAATGCAGATTCAGGAGAAAAAGTGCTTCTTCCGAAAAAGGAAGCAGGGGAAGCGATCACCTGCGGCAGCCGGATTCAGGTATTTCTGTACAGGGATTCCAGGGACAGACTGATCGCTACCAGAAGAGAACCGCAGCTGACACTGGGAAAAACGGCGGTTCTGAAGGTAAAAGAGGTGACCAGGATCGGGGCATTTCTGGACTGGGGACTGGAGAAGGATCTTCTCCTGCCTTTTCATGAACAGACTGCAAAAGTGTATCCCGGAGATGAGTGTCTTGTGGCACTGTATCTCGATAAAAGCAGCCGGTTATGCGCTACGATGCGGGTGTATCCGTATCTGCTGAAAAACTCACCGTACCGGCCGGATGATCAGGTCAGAGGGCGTGTCTATGAGATGAGTGACAATTTCGGGGCGTTTGTGGCAGTGGATGATCAGTATTCCGCACTGATTCCGAAACGGGAAGGGATGGCAGGGCTGCATGTCGGCTCCGTAGTCCGCGCACGCGTGACGACTGTGAAAGAAGACGGAAAGCTTGATCTGAGCATACGTGATAAAGCATATCTGCAGATGGATGAAGATGCGGTTTATGTGATGCAGGTAATAGAGGAGTATGAAGGAGTCCTTCCGTTTGACGATAAAGTTCCACCGGAAATTATCCAGAGAGAATTCGGACTGAGCAAAAATGCGTTCAAGAGAGCGGTAGGCCGTCTGATGAAACAGGGAAAAGTAGAAATAAGCGGCGGAAAAATCCGAAAAATCAATCAGTAAACGTAATATTTAAGGAGGTATCATATTATGAAAAAAGCAATCAGTACAGACAAGGCACCGGCAGCAATCGGACCGTATTCACAGGCAATTGAAGTGGGCAACATGGTATTTACTTCAGGTGTGATCCCGGTAAATCCGGCTACAGGCGAAATTCCGTCCGGAGTGGAAGCTCAGGCAGAGCAGGCACTCTCCAATATGGCAGCACTTCTGCAGGCAAGCGGTACGGATCTGTCACAGGTAGTGAAGACAACTGTGTTTATTAAGGAAATGAATGACTTCGGAAAGATCAATGAGATCTATGCAAAATATTTTACCGGTGTATTTCCGGCCAGATCCTGTGTGGAAGTTGCACGTCTTCCGAAGGATGTTTTGCTTGAAGTTGAGGCAATAGCAACAAAATAAAATATGACTGTTGTGAAAAAGACAAAAATACTGCCGAAATTAAAAGAAACCCTTGATTTTCCGGCATTTTCATCGTATATTGAAGGCGTAAAAAATGAGAGGTAAGAAAGGAGATACAAGCATGAAAGTACAGAATATTAAAAATATTGATAAGTTTTTCCAGGTAGTAGACGCTTGTGAAGGAAAGGTAGAACTGGTAACAGGCGAAGGAGACAGACTGAATCTGAAATCAAAGCTGAGCCAGTACGTATCAATGGCTAACATTTTTTCAAACGGTGAGATTCCGGAACTTGAGATTATTGCATACGAGAAAGACGATATCGACAGACTGATCAACTTCATGATGAATGAGTAATTTCGGTTTTGAGATAACTACATAAGAAGGTGGGCTGTTACAGAATCAGTGCGGAGAGCTGTTCTGTAACAGCTCTTTTTTTCTGCAAAAGCAGGCGCGGTTTCCGCCTGGCTTTCTGAAACGGATTCCCGGAAATTGTCTGTTTCTCGATTTTTATCCGATGCGGAAAAACAAAAAGACATTCCGGTCACTTTATGATATGATAACGAAGAGGTGATATCATTGACAAGAAAAGAGGCATATCAGTTGTTACAGCTTCCTCCGGGAAGCAGCATACAGGATGTGAAGGAATCCTTTGCAGAGCTGGTGAATCTGTATCATCCGGAGAAACATCCGCTGGAGTTTCAGCAGATTTATGCAGCGTATAAATTACTGACCGGTGAACAGAATATCGTGATTCCGGAAACGAATTCCGGCGAAAACAAACCGGAGGAGGAGTTTCGGAAGGACCGTTGGGATGATCTCTTTGGTCAGATGGATCAGGAGTATGACGCGCATCAGGAAGAGCTTCGCAGGGAAGAACAGCTTCGAATGGAGCAGCAGAAGCAGGAGGAGGAGCGGAAGAAGCAGGAGCAAGAGCGGAAGATTCAGGAAACATTGGATGGAATCAGAGATAATCTGAAGGAAACGCCCACCAGAGCCAGAAGAAAGCGGCTGAAGCATCTGCTTTCCGGGGCAAAAAAGAGTGGACTCCTTTGTGTTACTCAGTTTATGGAAGGCCTGAAAGACCTTTGTATGGCAGATGATGTCAGCTTTCAGACGTTTAAAATTCTGTTGTCAGCATATGACTATTTTACGACCTCCCAGGAGGAAGAATTCTGCAGGAGGAATATGAGAATATTTCTCCTGGGGAAAAGAGCAAATGCTCCGGATGAGAGGATGCCCCTGTCCTGGAAACACCTGTTGGTGATATTCCTGATCTGGTTCTGGATGGCTCTGTCGGGAGGCGCGTTTTCCTCCGTCAGAGGGATTTCGTCTGCATTTTTGGTCGGGAAACCGGAACTGCCGGTCAGGGCTTTCTGTTCTCTGGCACTGCTTGCGGGTTATATCGCATTATACCGTGTTTTACGCAGATGGAAGATCAGGCGGTGGTCAACGGCTCATATGCTGTGTAGCATTCCTCTGCTGATTCTGTCTGCCGCGTGTATGCAGGGAGAACCTTCGACTGGGGATGTGCTGAGTATCATGTTCGTTTACTCGATACCCTGGTTTTTCCTGATGCTTTTTATCATCATTTTCCGCAGGGGATTCCGGTCGATCTAAGGGTAAGGCAGGAACGGGAAGAGACGGAAAGACAGTTTTACAAAGGCGGAAGGAAGTACGGGAAAGGAGTCTGTTTTGAATTTTACACATTTGCACGTCCATACAGAGTACAGTCTGCTGGACGGTTCCAATAAAATAAAAGAATATGTGGCAAGAGTCAAAGAACTGGGAATGGACAGTGCGGCAATTACGGATCACGGTGTGATGTACGGTGTCATTGATTTTTACAAAGAGGCGAAAGCGGCAGGGATCAATCCCATTATCGGATGCGAGGTGTATGTAGCTCCGAATTCCCGGTTTGACCGGGAACTGGGCAGCGATGAGGACAGGTATTACCATCTGGTTTTGCTGGCAGAGAATAATACGGGATATTCCAATCTGATGAAAATTGTTTCCAGAGGATTTGTGGAGGGTTATTATTACCGCCCCAGAGTCGATATGGAAATACTGCGCCAGTATCATGAGGGGATTATTGCACTGAGTGCCTGTCTGGCCGGTGAGGTGCAGCGAAATCTGGCCCGCGGCATGTATGAAGAGGCCAAAGAGGTGGCTTTGCGCTACAGAGATACGTTCGGAGATCATAATTTTTTCCTTGAGCTGCAGGACCACGGTATTCCGGAACAGAAAATGGTGAATCAGCAGCTTCTGCGGATGAGTCGGGAGCTTGACATCGAGCTGGTAGCAACCAACGATGTGCATTACACATATGAAGAGGATGCGGCTTCTCACGACATTCTGCTGTGCATTCAGACCGGAAAAAAGCTGGCCGATGAAGACCGTATGCGGTATGAGGGGGGCCAGTATTACGTGAAATCTCCGGAAGAGATGGCAGAACTGTTCCCGTATGCACCTCAGGCGCTGGAAAACACACATAAAATTGCCGATCGATGTCATGTGGAGATTGAATTCGGCGTGACGAAGCTGCCGAAGTTTGATGTGCCGTCACCGTATACGTCCTGGGAATACCTGAACAAGCTGTGTTCGGAAGGCCTGGGACGGCTTTACGGGGAACGGGCACAGGAGCTTCGCCCGCGTCTGGAGTACGAACTTTCTGTGATTCAGAAGATGGGGTATGTGGACTACTTCCTGATCGTCTGGGATTTTATCCGTTTTGCCAGAGAACATGATATTATGGTGGGACCAGGCCGTGGTTCAGCGGCAGGAAGCATTGTATCTTATACGCTGGGAATTACCCGGCTTGATCCGATCCGGTATAATCTGCTCTTTGAGCGTTTTCTGAATCCGGAACGTGTTTCCATGCCGGATATTGATATTGATTTCTGCTTTGAACGGCGCCAGGAGGTCATTGACTATGTGGTGCGCAAATACGGGAAAGACCGGGTGGTGCAGATTGTCACCTTCGGTACCATGGCGGCCAGAGGTGTGATCCGCGATGTGGGCCGTGTTATGGATCTTCCCTATGCACTGTGTGATACGATTGCAAAAATGGTGCCGCAGGAACTGAATATTACCATAGACAAGGCGCTGGAAATGAGTATGGAACTGCGCACCATGTATGAAAATGATGCACAGGTGCATGAGCTGATTGACATGTCAAAACGTCTGGAGGGTCTGCCGCGCCATACGTCCATGCATGCAGCCGGTGTGGTGATCAGTCAGAAATCGGTGGATGAATACGTTCCTCTTTCCAGAGGATCTGACGGGACGATTACGACCCAGTTTACCATGACGACACTGGAAGAGCTGGGACTTCTGAAAATGGACTTTCTGGGTCTGCGGACTCTGACGGTCATTCAGAATGCGGTAAGGCTGGCTGAAAAGAGCACAGGAAAAACCATCGACATGCAGTGTATTGATTACAATGACAAGGCGGTGCTCGATTCCATCGGTACCGGAAAAACGGAAGGTGTGTTCCAGCTGGAAAGTGCGGGGATGAAGAGCTTTATGAAGGAGCTGAAGCCTCAGAGCCTGGAGGATATTATCGCAGGAATTTCTCTGTACCGCCCCGGCCCCATGGATTTTATTCCCCAGTATATCCGCGGCAAAAACCATCCGGAGACGATTACGTACGACTGTCCGCAGCTGGAGCCGATTCTGGAACCGACGTACGGCTGTATCGTATATCAGGAGCAGGTGATGCAGATTGTCCGCGACCTGGGTGGATATACCCTGGGGCGCAGCGATCTGGTGAGGCGTGCCATGTCGAAGAAAAAGGCATCCGTAATGGCAAAAGAACGTCAGAATTTTGTGTACGGCAATCCGGAGGAGGGAGTGCCGGGCTGTATTGCCAACGGAATTGGGGAAAAGACGGCCAACAAAATTTATGACGATATGACGGATTTCGCCAAGTATGCATTTAACAAGTCACATGCTGCCGCCTATGCCGTGGTTTCCTATCAGACTGCTTATCTGAAGTACTATTATCCGGTGGAATTTATGGCTGCGCTGATGACATCGGTGATCGATAATCCGGGCAAGGTGGCCGAATATATTCTGACCTGCCGTCAGATGGGAATCGGAATTCTGCCGCCGGATATTAATCTGGGGGAGAGCAGCTTTTCTGTGGATGGCCGCAACATCCGGTACGGGCTGTCTGCGATTAAGAGTATCGGCCGTCCGGTGATCGATGCCATGGTACAGGAGCGGGAGGTGAGAGGTCCTTTCCGCAGTATTGTTGATTTTATTGAACGGCTTGCCGGTCGGGAAGTGAACAAGCGGACGATTGAGAGTCTGATCAAATCCGGTGCCATGGATGGACTCGGCGGCACGCGAAAACAGCTGATGATGGTGTATGCCGGCGTTCTGGATCGTGTGGTATCAGAGAAGAAGACTGCCATTACAGGCCAGATGTCTCTGTTTGATCTGATGGGAGAAGAGGAGAAGAAGGAGTACGAGATTCATTTGCCGGATGTGGGCGAATTTGAGAAGGAGCAGCTCCTTGCTTTCGAAAAAGAGGTGCTGGGTATTTATATCAGCGGTCATCCGCTGGAAAAATATGAATCACTGTGGCGGCGCGGCATTACGAACGTCACATCGGATTTTGCCCTGGATGAGGAACTGAATGTCTCGAAAGTACAGGACGGAAGTACGGCGGTGATCGGAGGAATGATAACCGGAAAAACGGTCAAATATACGAAGACGAACAAGACCATGGCTTTTCTGACACTGGAGGATCTGGTGGGGACTGTGGAGGTTGTGGTTTTTCCGCGGGATTACGAGAAGAACAGCCAGTTTCTGGCGGAAGAGAAAAAGGTTTTTGTCCGCGGACGTGTCAGCTGTGAGGAGGACAAACCGAGCAAGCTGATCTGTGAAAAAATATGGCCGTTTGAAGATATGCCCCAGGAGCTCTGGATCCAGTTTGCAGACAAGCAGGAGTACCAGGAGAAAGAAGGGATGCTGTTTGATATTCTGCGCCATTCAGAGGGCAGGGATCACGTTGCCATTTATGTGCGCAGTGAACGTGCTGTGAGAAGGCTGGGAGACAACTGGACAGTACGTGCGGATGAGAGCATGCTTGAAAAACTCGGGGAAATTTTTGGTAAAGATAATGTAAAAGTGACCGCAAAGAAGCAATAGAGAGCGGAATGTCCGCATGTGTCTTCTTTACAAATCCGGTAAAATAGATTACAATGAGTCAAATAAGTGCAACGGCTAAGCAGGAGGTGCGATATGGCAAAAAAGGTTGAGACGATTGGTGTGCTGACAAGCGGTGGCGATGCTCCGGGAATGAATGCCGCGATCCGGGCCGTCGTGCGGAAAGCATTATCAAGGGGCTTAAAAGTAAAAGGAATCAGGCAGGGCTACAGAGGCCTTTTAAATGAAGAGATTGTGGATTTGAATGCGAGAGACGTATCTGATACGATTTCAAAAGGAGGAACGATCCTGTATACGGCGCGGTGTTCTGAATTCCGTACCCCGGAAGGCCAGGATCTGGGAGCCGAGATCTGCCGGAAGCATGGAATTGACGGTCTTGTGGTCATTGGCGGTGACGGATCCTTTGCGGGAGCACAGAAACTGGCAGACCGTGGAATCAATACGATCGGTGTGCCTGGAACAATCGACCTGGATATTGCCTGTACCGATTATACGATTGGATTCGATACGGCAGTGAATACAGCCATGGAGGCAATCGATAAAGTCAGAGATACCTCCACTTCCCATGAGCGGTGCAGCATCATCGAGGTTATGGGAAGAAATGCCGGTTATATTGCGCTGTGGTGCGGTATAGCCAACGGCGCCGAAGATATTCTTCTTCCGGAGCGGTATGATTACGACGAGCAGCAGCTCATTAATAATATCATCAATAACAGAAAACGGGGCAAGAAGCTTCATATTATTATAAATGCAGAAGGAATCGGCCACTCAACCAGTATGGCCCGCAGAATTGAAGCAGCAACGGGAGTGGAGACAAGGGCTACGATTCTCGGCCATATGCAGAGAGGCGGAAGCCCGACGTGCCGTGACCGTGTTTATGCTTCTGTGATGGGAGCTTATGCGGCAGATCTTCTGGCGGAAGGAAAAACCAACCGCGTAGTTGCTTACAGAAACGGCAGCTTCACTGACATAGACATCGATGAAGCACTGAATATGCAGAAAGATCTTCCGGACTACGTAGTACGCGTTGCCAAAGCCATGGCCATATGATACACCAGTTTCACCATGCAGACGAATATTACAGAGCAGACCGGGCACGCAGGCGTGCAAAGGGCTGCGCTGTAATATTCGTGGAGAATGGGCGGAACGCCCATTCAGCCGAAGACCGGAGCTGCGAAGCAGCGAAGACCTCGGCTCGCTGAAGCTGCCCGCGCTGGGGCTGCGCGGCCAGGCGGTGGAGGAGTCGGCCTACCGCGACGTGCTCGGCCGCAAGCTCCTTGCCGCGCACAAGCGGGGCGAGGTGCTGTTCTGGTCCGACGTGGAGGGCGGAGACCCGTCCGCGAAGGGGATTTCCGCCGACATCAAGAAGAACATGCGCGCGGTCTCGGTGAACTGCTCCGGCGCGGCGAGCGTCTCGGGGATGGTCAGGCCCAACGACCACGTTGACGTCATCGGCACCTTCGACTTCGACGGCGCGGCGGGCCGGCGCGACTTCGTTACCTGCACCATGCTCCAGAACGTGCTCGTCCTCGCGACCGGCTCCGAGACCGCCAAGGGGCGCGACCGCACCGCCGGCCTCCGCCAGCAGTACTCGACCGTCACGCTCGAGGTGACGCCGCGCGAGGCCGAGATGCTTGCCTTCGCCGAGCAGCTCAAGGGCAGGATCGTCCTTTCGCTCCGCAACCGCGGCGACACCTCCTACGAGAAGGAGCTCCCCAAGGTCGACTTCGAGAAGATCCGCTCCGAGATCGAGGAGCTCAACCTCAAGCGCCAGTCCCAGCGGCTGGCGGTGCGCTGAAGGGGAGTGCGGCGATGCACCTGACGACGATCGTCGACGGCGTCAAGGAGACGCGCGAACTGGAGGACGGCTCCTACCTCGTCGGCCGCGCCGAGGCCTGCCGCATCCGGCTGCCGTTCCCGGACGTCTCCGAACGCCACGCGCTCATCGCGGTCAGCGGCGAGAGCGCGGTGATCGAGGACCTCAACAGCGCCAACGGCACCTTCGTGAACGGCGCCGCGGTCGAAGGCCCCGTGAAGCTCGACGACTCGATGGTGGTCCAGATCGGCACCACCCTGATGCGCGTCAGCGGCGACGAGCCGCAGCCGGAGCCGGAGGAGGAGGAGGCGCCGCGCGTCGAGCCGAAGGCAAACGGCGGCGATTACGACGAGGCGCCCGGCGAGTCGGCCGACCCGATGCGCGAGATCCGCCGCAGTGCTCAGGAGCAGATCCACCGCGAGCTCCTCAAGCGCCTCGACATGAAGCGGCTCACCGTCGAGGGCGTCGACCGCGAGGGGCTGGAGCAGACCGCGCGCGAGAAGATCCGCGACATCGTGGACGAAGTGGTGTCGAGGGGGAGGCTCCCCGAAGGCATCGACCCGGTGCGGCTCGAGGACGACGTCTTCAACGAGGCGATGCGGCTCGGTCCGCTCGAGGAGCTGCTCGCCGACGACTCCGTGGCCGAGATCATGGTCAACGGACCTTCGCGGGTGTACGTCGAGCGCCACGGCCGGTTGGAGCTCTCCGACTGCCAGTTCTCCGACGACGCGAGCGTCCT
>JAXEBU010000019.1:0-3445 GCA_034093895.1 Candidatus Choladocola sp.
GACATACCATCTTGTTTTTGATAGAAATAATCAAGGGCTTGTAAGCGGATAACCGCTCCCAAGCCCACTCAATTATCATAGAAAATCTGGATTTACAGAGATTATTTCACACTGTCGAATTTTTAAAAGAATATTATGAAAACACCAGTTTACAACTTTTATAGAGCGGTTTCAGAAAACGATTATCTGTCCTTGACATGCATGGCATAAATCTGCTATAAAGATTTATATGCGATGAACGTAAACAACAGGCTGTAATGCAATTACAATTTATTTTATACCGACGGTTTTACGGTTACACTTTACTTTAAAATCGACTATTTAGCAGTTACACTTCGCTTTAAAATCGATTGTTTTACGGTTACACTTTTCTTTAATATCGACGGTTTTACAGTTACACTTTTCTTTAAAAACTGCACAGTTACACTTTTACTTTAAAATCGACTGTTTTGCAGTTACACATTACTTTAAAATCGACGGCCGAACAGTTACAAATATCTTTCATTCAGCCTGTTTTGGACGAAAAATACCGGACAGTTACACTTTTCTTTAATAACAGTTACACTTTTACTTAAACCGACAGCAACTCGACAACTTGACATCTATCCCGTGAAAGAATACAATCAATCTATACGACAAACACATGTTTTTCAAATAGATTACGTGGGATCCTGGGAACACATTCTTACATATCTTCAAGTATGAAGTTTACATAATAATATTATGTAAATCAGAAAGGAATTCGAACACTTATGGCTGACAATAAAACAATGACATACCATGAACAGATCAATATGGAGAATATTCTCAGGCTCAGGGAGATTCTGAAAACCCTTCCTCCCTTTGCAAAGGATTATTTCCGTGCAATTGAACCTACTACAAGTACACGGACGAGAATTTCTTATGCGTACGATATCCGCATCTTTTTTCAGTTTCTGATGTCAGAGAATCCATTATTCAAAAATAAGGAAATTACGGATATTACAGTCGATGTACTGGATCAGCTTCAGGCTGTCGATATTGAGGAATATCAGGAATACCTGAAGGTGTATACCACAGATGACAATAAAACGGAAACAAACGGGGAACGCGGTCTGAAAAGAAAAATGTCGGCGCTTCGCAGTTTTTATGCATATTATTATAAACGTGAAATGATTAAAACGAATCCGACGCTTCTGGTTGATATGCCAAAGCTTCATGATAAGGAAATTATCCGTCTTGATCCGGATGAAACGGCGGAACTGCTTGATTATATTGAACACTGCGGGGATCAGCTTTCCGGCCAGAAAAAAGCATATTATGAGAAAACAAGACTTCGTGATCTGGCAATTGTAACGCTGCTTTTAGGAACCGGAATCCGTGTTTCGGAATGTGTCGGACTCGACGTAAATGACGTTGATTTTAAAAACGACGGCATTCGTGTGGTGAGAAAAGGCGGATCGGAAATGATGGTTTATTTTGGCGAAGAGGTGGAGACAGCGCTGTTGAATTATCTGGAGGAGCGAAAAGCGATTACACCTGTGGCCGGCCATGAAAATGCTCTCTTCTACTCTACCCAGCGGAAAAGGATAGGCGTACAGGCGGTTGAAAATATGGTTAAAAAATATGCCCGGGAAATTACAACGACGAAGAAAATCACACCGCATAAACTGCGCAGTACGTACGGTACCACATTGTATAAAGAAACAGGTGATATTTATCTCGTTGCAGATGTCCTGGGACATAAGGATGTCAATACAACGCGGAAGCATTACGCAGCCATGGATGAAGACAGACGGCGAAGAGCCGCTTCCGCGGTAAGACTCAGAGAAACTGAGTAAGCAGGCCGGAATCACGGATGCAGAACAGGCCGGAATCACTGGCGCAGGCTTTCATCGAGAATAATGGTAAAAGGCCCGTCGTTGCAAAGGCTTACCTTCATATCCGCGCCGAACTCTCCTGTTTCAACGACAGGAACATACTTGCGGCATTCTGCAATGATGTACTGGTAAAGCGCTTCTGCCTGACCGGGATCACCGGCCTCGATAAAACTGGGGCGGTTTCCTTTGCGGCAGTTTGCATACAGGGTAAACTGTGATACGAGAAGAAGCTGGCCGTCCACATCCTTCAGAGAAAGATTGGTCTTACCGTTTTCATCCTCAAAAATCCGCAGTCCGATCATTTTTCTGATATAAAAATCTGCATCCTCTCTCGTATCATTTTTTCCGACTCCGATGAGGACCAGAAATCCCTTCCGGATGGCTCCGACTGTTGTTCCGCTGACGGTTACGGAAGCTTCCGTAACACGCTGTATTACAAATTTCATTCTGATTTCTCCTTTTGTCTCTGATGTAAAACCGCCTGACTTCTGAACAGCTGCAGCCAGGCGGTCTTTTTTATTTTAGAATACAAAACAGGTTCCGTCAAATGAAATGTCATATGAATCCATTTTTGCGGATGATTATCTGCAGGGACAATCCAGTTTCCAGATATCTTTATTGTACTGAGCAATGGTACGATCAGAGGAAAAGTAACCTGCTTTGCTGATATTTGTGAGCATTTTCTTTGCCCATTCTCTGCGGTTTTCATAATCCGAAAGAGCTTTTTCCTTCGTTTCGATGTAGGAATTCAGGTCGAGCAGTGTCATGAACCAGTCTTTTCCGATCAGCTCTCTGTGAAGACGCTCCAGGTTTTCACGCTGCCCGATACGCATCAGCTCATCACTGACGATAAAGTCAATGTCGCGGTGGATGAGCGGATCAGCTTCGTAATACGATTTTGATACATAGTCCCCTTTTTCATAATGACGGATTACCTGATCACTGGATTCACCGAAGATATAAATATTTTCCGGTCCCACAAGATCTGCAATTTCCACATTGGCACCGTCCATGGTTCCCAGTGCGACTGCTCCGTTCAGCATGAATTTCATATTGCTGGTTCCGCTGGCTTCCTTGGATGCCAGAGAAATCTGTTCGTGAATATCGGCAGCCGGAATCAGCTTTTCTGCCAGAGTCACATTATAATTTTCTACCATGACAACTTTCAGGTAGGGACTGACGTCAGGATCATTGTTGATCAGCTCCTGCAGACACAGAATCAGGTGAATAATATCCTTTGCAATCGTATAAGCCGGAGCGGCTTTTGCACCGAAAATGACGGTTACCGGTACGGACGGTATTTTTCCCTCTTTGATTTCAAAATACTTGCGGATGACGTACAGCGCATTCATCTGCTGACGTTTATACTCATGGAGACGTTTGATCTGTACATCAAATACAGAATTTTCATCAATGTCCAGTCCCTGCGTCTGCAGAAGATAATGTGTCAGCTCTCTCTTACTCTCCTGCTTCGCAGACAGCAGACGTTCCAGAACACGGTCATCGTTCAGAAAATCTCCAAGCTCTTCCAGCAGGGAAGCCTCTTTTTTAAATCCTGGTCCGATCAGTTCTTCAATCAGTTCAGA
>JAXEBU010000020.1:0-2666 GCA_034093895.1 Candidatus Choladocola sp.
GAATTTACACAGTATTTTCCGAAACCGGGCTGGGTAGAACATGATGCGGATGAAATATGGTCGACTCAGCTTGGAGTGGCTGTGGAGGCAATGTCGAAGATAGGAGCCTGTGCTTCTGACATTGAAGCGCTCGGTATCACAAATCAGAGAGAAACTGCGATTGTGTGGGACAAAGATACCGGAATTCCCGTATACCATGCAATTGTATGGCAGTGCCGTCGAACGGCAGAATACTGTGATGAGCTGAAGGCAAATGGCCTGACCGAAAACTTCCGAAAAAAAACGGGGCTTATAATTGATGCATACTTTTCTGCCACAAAAATCAAATGGATTCTGGATCATGTGGAAGGAGCACGGGAAAAGGCAGAAGAAGGAAAGCTGCTGTTCGGCACTGTGGAGACGTGGCTGATCTGGAAACTGACAAAGGGTGCGGTTCATGTGACAGATTATACGAATGCTTCGCGTACAATGCTTTTCAATATCAATACACTGCAGTGGGATCAGGATATTCTGAGGGAACTGGATATACCTTCAAGTATGCTTCCTCAGGTGGCAGAATCCAGCAAAGTATATGGAATGACAGATCCCGGTTTCTTTGGTGGTCCCATTCCTATCGCCGGAGCCGCAGGCGATCAGCAGGCAGCACTGTTTGGGCAGACGTGCTTTGAACGGGGAGAAGTGAAAAATACGTACGGAACCGGCGGTTTTCTGTTAATGAATACGGGAGAAAAACCGGTATTTTCTGAAAATGGCCTGGTAACAACAATTGCCTGGGGTATAAACGGAAAAATTACATACGCACTGGAGGGCTCCATTTTTGTTGCAGGGGCAGCCATTCAGTGGCTGCGTGATGAGATGCATCTGATTGATTCTGCACCGGATACAGAATGGATTGCAGGAAGAGTAAAAGACACAAATGGCTGTTACGTTGTTCCTGCTTTTACGGGACTTGGCGCACCTTATTGGGATCAGTATGCCCGTGGATGCATTGTCGGAATCACCCGTGGAGTAAATAAGTATCACATTGTAAGAGCAACGCTTGAATCCCTTGCTTATCAGACGAATGATGTGATTCAGGCAATGGAGGCAGATTCCGGGATTCAGCTGGCAGGACTGAAGGTGGACGGCGGTGCAAGTGCCAATAATTTTCTGATGCAGTATCAGGCTGATATCATTCATCAGAGAGTGATGCGTCCTGCATGTATTGAGACAACCGCCATGGGGGCTGCCTATCTCGCGGGACTTGCGGTCGGATTCTGGAGCGGAACGGAAGAAATCCGTGAAAACTGGAAAACAGATCGTGTTTTTCATCCGGTTATGGAAAGAGAGGAACGGGAGAAAAGGCTGAGAGGATGGAAAAAGGCGGTACGTTATTCCTTTGACTGGGCAAAAGAGGAAGAATAAAAAAGACGGATTTGTTTGACGCAGGACGGATTCAGTGTTAAAATCGACTGCGTAGTGATTGTATCGGCGTTGTCTGGTCATGAATCTGCAGGAGTAAGCGGGCCGCAAAGAAGCCATCCGCAGACTGTATATTACAGCCTGGAGGTTCTGAAAACGCGGATACCTGTAAAACTGTGTGCAGGAGGAGAAACATATGGAAAAAATTAAAATGAGCACTCCTATCGTTGAGATGGATGGAGACGAGATGACCAGAATTCTCTGGAAAATGATTAAGGATGAACTGATTTATCCGTATATTGATCTCAAAACAGAGTATTATGACCTTGGCCTTGAAAATCGAAATGCAACGAATGATCAGGTTACTATTGACAGTGCGAATGCAAACAAGAAATACGGTGTTGCGGTAAAGTGTGCCACCATCACACCAAATGCGGCGAGGATGAAAGAGTACAATCTGAAAGAAATGTGGAAAAGCCCGAATGGTACAATACGTGCTATTTTGGATGGAACCGTATTTCGTGCTCCCATTATTGTCAAAGGGATCGAGCCGAATGTGAAGAGCTGGAAAAAACCGATTACAATAGCAAGACATGCTTATGGTGATGTATATAAAAATGCGGAAATCGATGTTCCGGGGCCGGGGAAGGCAGAACTCGTATTTACAGGTGAAGACGGAACTGAGATAAGAGAGACTGTTTTTGAGTTTAAAGGACCGGGCGTTCTGCAGGGTATGCATAACCTTGACAAGTCTGTTGCAAGTTTTGCAAGAAGCTGTTTCAATTATGCCCTTGATATCAGACAGGATCTGTGGTTTGCCACAAAAGATACAATTTCCAAAAAGTATGATCACACTTTTAAGGATATTTTTCAGGAAATATTTGATGCGGAATACAAAGCCAGATTTGAGGAAGCCGGTATTACGTATTTCTATACGCTGATTGATGACGCTGTTGCACGTGTAATGAAGTCGGAAGGTGGTTTTATATGGGCATGTAAAAACTACGACGGAGATGTTATGAGCGATATGATATCATCCGCCTTTGGTTCACTTGCAATGATGACCTCCGTACTTGTTTCTCCCGATGGAAAGTATGAGTATGAGGCTGCTCATGGAACTGTACAGCGTCATTACTATAAATATCTGAAGGGCGAAGAAACTTCCACGAATTCAGTGGCGACGATATTTGCATGGACCGGCGCGCTCAGAAAACGCGGTGAGCTCGATGGTATCAGGGAATTGTGTGAGTATGCAGACCGTATGG
>JAXEBU010000021.1:0-30869 GCA_034093895.1 Candidatus Choladocola sp.
AGCGTCCAAAACAAATAAAGAGATCATATACAGTAATATTTTTACGTACTTCAATCTGATTTTTTTCCTGATTGCAGTGTGTCTGATTATGGTCGGGTCATTCCGCGATCTGACGTTTCTTCCGATCATTCTGGCAAATACGCTGATAGGTATTATACAGGAACTCCGTTCAAAGAAAGTGCTCGATAATCTGAGCATTCTGAATGCACCGAAGAATACAGTAATCCGTGACGGAAGGGAAAAGGTTCTCCGCGCAGAAGAGCTTGTTCTCGATGATATTGTGCTGTTTTCGGCAGGAAATCAGATTCCGGCAGATGCGATTCTGGAATCGGGAGAGGTGCTGGTAAACGAATCTCTGATCACCGGTGAGGCTGATCAGATTGCCAAGAAGAAAGGAGATACACTGCTTTCCGGCAGCTTTATTGTATCCGGTGAATGCAGGGCACGTGTGGACAAAGTCGGAAAGGATTCCTACGTTTCGCAGCTTACACTTGAAGCCAAGGCAATGAATGATGAGGAAGAGTCGGAGATGATCCGTTCTCTTGACAAATTGGTAAAAACGATCGGTATTCTGATTATTCCGATTGCGCTTATTCTGTTCAGCCAGCAGTATTTTATCAATGAGACATCCCTGAAGGACAGTGTAACGGCTACAGTGGCGGCAATTGTAGGTATGATTCCCGAGGGGCTGTATCTCCTTGCCAGTGTTGCTCTTGCAGTCAGTGTTATGCGTCTGGCCATGCAGAAGGTGCTTGTTCACAATATGAAATGCATTGAAACACTTGCCAGGGTGGATGTGCTCTGCGTGGACAAAACGGGAACAATCACGGACAACACAATGACAGTGAAAAAGATGCTCCCGCTCCGAAAAACGGATGACAGGAAGGCTCCTGATGAAGCGGTGGAAAACTGTGACCCTGCGGTGGAAGTCCTGCCAGAGACAGCGGCTGAAAATGCAGAAGAAGCAGCAGCTGAAAAAGTGACCGAAAAAGCAGCAGAAGAACCGGAAATATCTCCGGAACCGATGCCCTGTACAGAACCGGTATTTTCACCTGAAGAAGCAGCGGAAACCGAGCTGGCTCTGGGGGATTTTGCTGCTGCCATGGCAACCGACAATATTACGATGAAAGCCATGAAGGATTATTTCAGGAAGCGCAGCGGAAAACGTCCGGAAAAAGTTTATTCTTTTTCTTCGGCGACCAAATACAGCGGTGCGATTTTTGAAGATGCCAATTACGTTCTGGGAGCTCCGGAATTCATACTGCGTTCTCAGTACGGCGATTATGCAGATGAGATTGAACACTGGAGTCATCAGGGATTCCGTGTACTTGTATTTGCAAAATACCCCGGCGTACTGGACGGCAGCGCACTTACGGAGCCGGCAGAACCGATGGCAATGATACTGCTGGCCAATCCGGTTCGTGCCAATGCAAAAGAAACGTTTTCTTATTTTGCAGAGCAGGGAGTGGAGATTAAGGTGATATCCGGAGATAATCCGGTGACCGTTTCCGAAGTCGCGAAAGAAGCCGGCATTGCTCATGCAGAATCGTTTGTCGATGCTTCTGCTCTGACAGATGAAGAACTGCGGATGGCAGCAGAAAAGTATACGGTGTTTGGCCGTGTGACCCCTGACCAGAAACGGCAGCTGATCAGCGCTCTGAAAGCGGCAGGGCATACGGTGGCCATGACGGGTGACGGCGTCAACGATGTTCTCGCATTAAAGGATGCAGACTGCAGTATTGCCATGGCCTCAGGAAGTGATGCAGCATCTCAGGTTTCGCAGCTTGTACTTCTGGAGTCGGATTTCTCAAAGATGCCATCGGTGGTGGCAGAAGGAAGACGGGTAGTAAACAATATTGAGCGAACAGCCAGCCTGTTCCTTGTAAAGAACATTTTTTCGCTGTTCATGTCGATTCTCTCGATTGTTCTGATGGTAAACTATCCGCTGGAACCGTCGCAGATTTCACTGATCAGTGCATTTACGATTGGAATACCGGCGTTCGTCATGTCGCTGGAGCAGAATACCGACCGTATTCGTGGGCATTTCCTCAGCAATGTGCTGTTTAAGGCCCTTCCGGGAGGTCTGACGGATTTCCTGGTAGTCAGCGGCCTGTACCTGTTCTGTATGGAGTTCAATGTGGATTCTAACGATGTGTCCACCTCTTCCACAATTGTACTGGCAATCGTCGGGCTGATGATTCTGTATCAGATTGCATCTCCGATGACGAAATATCACTGGTTTTTATGGCTGGGAATGGCAGCAGGGCTGATTTACTGCATGATTTTTGTCAGCAATGTGTTTGCAATCACCAATATTTCCAAGAAGAGCATGATGCTCCTTGTAATCTTTGCCATAATAACAGAACCTACCTTCCGCTATCTGAGCATCGGAATCAAAAAACTGTCAAACTTCTATATGGAAAGAAAACAGAAAAGGAAAGTAGTGTGAAAAGATAACTTTTTGTAGATTTTAACCGTGATTATGGTATAATGTACGCGTAGGCAATGAGCCATGCCCCTGCACGCAGAGCCGGAACGCCTGCGTGCAGGCGGAACGGCAATGCGTACAGGGATAGGGCGAAGCCCGCGAACGAGGAATCCTTTGGATTCCGAGTTGGCATGGCGAATGAAAAGAAAAGCGAGTCGCGAGAGCAGGCGAAGCCCGCGAACGAGGAATCCTTTGGATTCCGAGTCAGCATGGCGAATGGAAAGAAAAGCGAGTCGCGAGAGCAGGCGAAGCCCGCGAACGAGGAATCCTTTGGATTCCGAGTTGG
Organism: Candidatus Choladocola sp.; assembly: GCA_034093895.1. Classification (GTDB taxonomy): domain Bacteria; phylum Bacillota; class Clostridia; order Lachnospirales; family Lachnospiraceae; genus Choladousia. Next base: position 2,775 of record JAXEBU010000021.1, read on the forward strand.
TATGGCGAATAACAGAAGGAGAAGCAGGAATGAAAAGAGTTCTTTTAAAATTGAGCGGAGAAGCTCTGGCAGGTGAAAAGAAGACCGGCTTTGATGAACCTACAGTCACGAAAGTGGCGCTGCAGGTAAAGACTTTACTGGAGCAGGGGATGGAAATCGGTATTGTAATCGGAGGCGGTAATTTCTGGAGGGGACGTTCCAGTGAAAATATTGACCGGACGAAAGCCGATCAGATCGGTATGCTCGCTACAGTAATGAACTGTATCTATGTGTCGGAAATCTTCCGTTCTGTGGGAATTAAGACAGCTGTAATGACTCCCTTTGTGTGTGGTGCTTTTACGGAACTGTTTTCCAAAGACAGAGTAAAAGAGTGCTTTGCAAATGGCGTAGTTACATTCTTTGCCGGTGGAACCGGTCACCCGTATTTTTCCACGGATACTGCAACGGTGCTGCGTGCCATCGAGATTGAGGCAGACGTGATCCTTCTGGCAAAATCTATTGATGGTGTATACGACAGTGATCCGAAGGACAATCCGGATGCTGTAAAATATGACGAGATTTCCATTCAGGAAGTAATTGATAAAAAGCTGGGTGTGGTGGATATGACAGCTTCGATTCTCTGTATGGAGAACAGGATGCCGATGCTGGTATTCGGACTGAATCAGGAAAACAGTATTGTCAATACGGTAAACGGCACATTAAACGGAACGAAGGTTACAGTGTAGGCCGCTTGTCAGCCGGTTCACTGAAATTGGATATCAAGGGAGGCAAAAAAATGGATGAGAGAATTAAAGTTTACGATGAAAAAATGACAAAGACGTATAATAATCTTCTGGCAGAGTTTGCAACAATCCGTGCAGGACGTGCCAATCCGAACGTTTTGAACAAGATTCGCGTTGATTATTATGGCACACCGACTCCGCTGCAGCAGGTCGGAAATATCACTGTGCCGGAACCGAGAGTGCTTCAGATTCAGCCGTGGGAATCTTCCATGGTGAGACCGATTGAGAAGGCGATTCTGACTTCCGATCTTGGAATCAATCCATCCAATGACGGAAGAATCATCCGTCTGATTTTCCCGGAACTTACAGAGGAACGCAGAAAAGACCTCGTAAAAGACGTTAAGAAAAAGGGAGAAGCCGGAAAAGTAGCGATCAGAAATATCAGAAGAGATGCCAATGAATATCTGAAGAAACTTGGTAAAACAGATGTTTCAGAAGATGAGATCAAAGATCTTGAAGATAAGATCCAGAAAATGACAGATAAATATATCAAAGAAATTGACAAGGCTGTGGAAGAAAAATCAAAAGAAGTACTTACGGTATAACACAATCAGGCAGGCAGCCTGTTTCCGGCAGGCAGAGTACTGGGTGCCGGATATGGATTTGCCAGCAGACTCAGACATGAAATGCTTTGCCGTCTGTTTTAAATGAATGGACGGCAGTAATAATATGGGGTGTTGCATCTGCAATACCCTTCCGTATTGTATATGGAGAGAAATTCTGCCGATACAGATACGAGAGGGATGCGATTGTGATACTCCTTTTTTGGAGGGAATGAGTATGGTAATTCCACAGCATGTTGCAATCATCCTGGACGGAAACGGCCGTTGGGCAAAGAGCAAAGGGATGCCGCGAAATTACGGGCACGCACGTGGGGCAAAGAATCTTGAAGTCATCTGTGAAGATGCTTACAATATGGGAATAAAATATCTGACAGTGTATCTCTTTTCCACTGAAAACTGGAAGAGATCTCCGGACGAGGTTGATGCGTTGATGAAGCTTTTCAGGAAGTATACGAAGACGTGTATAAAAACAGCCAGAGATAACAACATGAAAGTGAGAGTCCTTGGAGATCCGTCCGCACTTGATCAGGATCTCCAGGACAGTCTGGCTGAACTGGTGGAAAGCTCCGGAAATAACACGGGGCTGAATTTTCAGATCGCCATCAACTACGGCAGCCGGGATGAAATTGTCCGGGCTGTCAGAAAAGTTGCAAAGGACTGTATGGAAGGCAGTCTTATGCCGGAAGAGATAACGGAGGAGAGATTTTCAGGCTATCTTGATACTGCCGGAATTCCGGATCCTGATCTTCTGATCCGGACCAGCGGAGAATTGCGGCTGTCCAATTATCTCATGTGGCAGCTTGCGTACACGGAATTCTATTTTACGGATGTACCGTGGCCGGCGTTTACAAAAGAGGAGCTGATGAAAGCAATTGAGAAATACAATGGCCGGGAAAGGCGTTTCGGAGGCATTAAGGAGGAATAGGCATGTTTCGTACAAGACTGATCAGCGGTATTATACTTGTGGTGATTGCATTGGCGGTGATCATTACAGGGGGACCGGTTCTCGCTGCTGCGCTGCTTGTAATTTCGCTTATCGGTTTGAATGAACTGTATCGCGCACTCAAAATTGAGGATGGAAGGTTTTCACCGCTGGCGTGGGTTGGATATCTGGGAACGGCAGTGTATTACGCAATAGTATTTTTCGGTTTTCAGGCATATACTATGACAGTACTGATTGCCCTGCTGATACTGGTGATGGCTGTTTACGTATTCACGTATCCTCGTTACCAGACGGATCAGGTGACAGGCGCGTTTTTCGGAGTGATTTACGTTGCGGTAATGCTCTCCTGTATTTATGAACTTCGCATTATGGAAGACGGTCAGTTTCTCGTATGGCTGATTTTCCTTGCTTCCTGGGGCTGTGACACGTGTGCGTACTGTGTCGGTATGCTGATCGGCAAGCATAAAATGTCGCCGAAGCTGAGCCCGAAAAAATCAGTGGAGGGAGCAGTCGGAGGTGTGGCAGGAGCAGCACTGCTCGGCGTGATCTACGGATGTGCAGTTTCAAAGTATATGGATGAAACAAGCGGCCATTTGATTGCCTTTGCATTGATCTGCGCGGTGGGCGGACTGATTTCAATGGTCGGGGATCTTGCTGCCTCTGCAATAAAGAGAAACCACGGGATTAAGGATTATGGAAAGCTGATTCCCGGACACGGAGGAATTCTGGACCGGTTTGACAGCGTGATTTTTATTGCGCCGGTTATTTATTATCTTGCTCAGGCGCTGGTCGGCAGATTCTGACAATACATTTCAGGATGAAAGGAAATGGTGAGACAGATGAAAAAAATAGCAATTCTCGGTTCGACGGGATCCATAGGAACGCAGACGCTGGAAGTGGTGCGTGCCAATCAGGATATTCAGGTAACTGCCCTCAGTGCAGGAAAAAATATACATTTGCTGGAAAAACAGATCCGTGAATTCCGACCGGCAGTTGCAGCGGTATGGGATGAAGCGGATGCTGCACAGCTGCGTTGTGCAGTGGCAGATCTTGATGTGAAAATTATGTCCGGAATGGAAGGTCTGATTGCTGTGGCTGTCTGCGAATCTGCACAGATTCTTGTGACGGCTATTGTGGGAATGATCGGTATTGTTCCGACGATTGAAGCAATAAAAGCCGGGAAAGATATTGCACTGGCAAACAAAGAGACGCTGGTAACTGCCGGACACATTATTATGCCTCTGGCCAGAAAGCAGGGTGTAAGGATTCTTCCTGTGGACAGTGAACACAGCGCTATTTTTCAGTCGCTTAATGGGGAAGACGGCAGGCAGATTGAAAAGATTCTCCTGACAGCTTCAGGGGGGCCGTTCCGCGGCAGAACAGCAGAAGAACTGAAAAAGGTTCAGCTTGAGGATGCACTGAAACATCCAAACTGGGCTATGGGACGGAAAATCACCATCGATTCCGCCAGCATGGTAAATAAAGGTCTGGAGGTGATGGAGGCGAGATGGCTGTTCGGAACGACGCTTGATCAGATTCAGGTTGTGATACAGCCACAGAGCATTATTCATTCCATGGTTCAGTTTACAGACGGAGCTGTGATTGCCCAGCTTGGAACACCTGATATGAAACTTCCGATTCAGTATGCTCTTTATTATCCGGAACGACGTTTTCTGGAGGGAGAGCGGCTGGATTTTGCAAAAGTAGGAAGTATTACTTTCGAGAATCCTGATATGGAAACGTTTCGGGGACTTGCGTATGCATTTGAAGCTGCAAAGACAGGCGGTTCCATGCCGACAGTGTTTAATGCTGCAAACGAACGCGCTGTAAGTAAATTTCTGGAACGGAAGATCGGATTTACGCAGATATATGAGATTATCCGTTACTGTATGGATGCGCACAGAGTGATTGACAATCCTGATATCAATCAGATTCTGGATACAGAACAGAGTGTATACGAATTAATAGAAGGCAGGTGGTAGATTGAAAATCATAGTTGCGCTGCTGGTATTCAGTGTAATTATTATTATACATGAGCTTGGACATTTTTTGCTGGCCAAAAAAAACGGAATTACAGTAGTTGAGTTTTCACTTGGAATGGGGCCGCGTCTGCTGAGCTTTGAAGCAGGCGGAACACGATATTCATGGAAGCTGCTTCCCTTCGGAGGTTCCTGTATGATGCTGGGAGAAGACGGCGAAGATGAGGGAGAGGGCTCTTTTGTAAGCAAATCAGTGTGGGCGAGAATCTCAGTTGTTGCAGCAGGACCGGTTTTCAATTTTCTGCTGGCTTTTGTACTTTCGATTTTTATCGTAGGAAATATCGGATATGATCCGGCGATTGTTCTCGGAGTTACGGATGGGTATCCTGCGCAGGAAGCAGGCCTGCGCGAAGGTGACCGGATTACGAAGATGAACGGAAAAAGAATCCGCCTGTACCGGGAGTTTTCCAATTACGCATATTTCCATCAGGGCGAGACGGTTGTGATTGAGTATGAACGTGACGGAAAAACGTATGAAACAACCATTGAGCCGATACTGACTGAAAACGGATACAAATATGGTATTTCCGGAAGTGTGAATTACCGGCAGAAAACAAATGCGCTGGAAACGTTACAGTACAGTGCTTATGAAGTTTATTACTGGATTGATACGACGCTGCAGAGTCTGAATCTGCTGATTCACGGCGGAGTGACGCTGGACGATATGTCGGGGCCTGTGGGCGTGGTGGAAATAATCGGTGATACGTACGAAGAGACAAAGTCGGAAGGAACACTGTATCTGTGGCTGAATATGGTAAATATCGCCATATTGCTGACTGCTAATCTCGGCGTGATGAATCTTCTTCCGATCCCGGCTCTTGATGGCGGAAGACTTCTTTTTCTCATTGTAGAGGCTGTCCGGCGAAAAAAAGTCGATCCGGAAGTGGAAGCAAAGATTCATTTTGGCGGGTTGATGCTTCTGATGATCCTGATGGTGGTAGTCATGTTCAATGATGTAAGGAAGCTGTTCATGTAGAAGATCAGTCTGAAATGAGAATCGGAATGTAACAGACCGGTGGCTGCAGCTGGCATGATGAAGAAACGGATTCATGTTGGCCTGTGTCTGCCGGTTTTTTTCTTCCTGATCTTGACAAAAAGAACGAATACTGATAATATGTAACATATAAATACAATATGATATGCTTGTATACTGCAAAAACAGATTGATGAAGGAAAAGAATCACTTGACAACCGACGCAAATTATAATACGATATCAGAGTAGCGAACATAAGTTCGAATAAAGGAGAAAGATTATGGCACAGGAAGACAAATTAAAAGCATTGGATGCTGCGCTGGCGCAGATTGAGAAACAGTTTGGAAAAGGTTCTGTGATGAAACTCGGAGACACAGGAGCCAACATGAATATAGAAACAGTTCCCACTGGCTCCCTCAGTCTTGATATTGCACTTGGACTGGGCGGGGTACCGAAGGGACGTATTGTAGAGATATACGGACCTGAGTCCAGCGGTAAAACGACAGTTGCGCTTCATATGGTGGCTGAAGTACAGAAGAGAGGCGGTATTGCGGGATTTATTGATGCGGAGCATGCGCTGGATCCTTCTTATGCGCGGAATATCGGAGTGGATATCGACAATCTTTATATTTCTCAGCCGGATAACGGAGAACAGGCACTTGAGATCACTGAGACTATGGTACGTTCAGGAGCTGTTGATATCATTATTGTTGACTCTGTGGCGGCACTTGTGCCGAAGGCGGAGATTGACGGGGATATGGGAGACAGTCACGTTGGTCTTCAGGCACGTCTGATGTCTCAGGCTCTGCGGAAACTGACCGGAGTGATCAGCAAATCGAACTGCAGTGTGATTTTCATTAATCAGCTTCGTGAGAAGGTGGGGGTGATGTTTGGAAATCCTGAAACCACCACAGGAGGAAGAGCACTGAAATTCTATTCTTCCATTCGTCTCGATGTCAGAAGAATCGAATCATTGAAACAGGGCGGAGAAGTGATCGGAAACAGGACACGTGTAAAAGTGGTAAAAAATAAGATTGCGCCGCCCTTTAAGGAAGCAGAATTTGATATCATGTTCGGAAAAGGAATATCGAGAGAGGGAGACATTCTTGACCTGGCTGCCAACAATAATATTATTAACAAGAGCGGAGCATGGTACGCTTACGAGGGCAACAAGATCGGACAGGGACGTGAGAATGCGAAGGTCTATCTGAGAGAACATCAGGATGTGATGGATGAGGTGGAGAGAAAAGTCAGAGAAAAATACGGTCTGATCGAATCTTCCGATAATGAGGAGAAAAACTCTGATTCGAAAAATGACTCAGAAGGCCGAAATGATGCAGGCTTTGTCAATGCGGAATCCGAAGAATGATGCTGGTGAGACCGTATGAGACAGATTGATGAAATCAGGAAGCTGACCGGAGGAAGATATCTGGTCTGTCTGGAGGATGGCACCCGTTTTCCACTGTATGAAAAAGAACTGGAGGAGTTCCGTATCAGACAGAATGAAGAACTGTCAGAATCTGATTTTCAGAAAATAATGGAAGAACTTTTGCCGAAACGCGCAAAGCTGAAAGCGATGCATCTTCTGAAAAATATGGATCGAACGGAGATGCAGCTGCGTACCAGGCTGAAAAATCTGGATTATCCGGAAACGGTAACGGAAGAAGCCATTGCATATGTAAAACAGTATCGTTACATTGATGACCTGCGTTATGCCTCAAATTATATGGAGTACAGAAAAGAACGATACAGTGTACGGCAAATGGAGCAGGAGCTGCTTCAGAAAGGAATTGAAAAAGAAATTATTGACCAGGCACTGGAACAGACGGAGCTGCCCGATGAAGAGAGCCAGATCGCCAGGTGGCTGGAGAAGAAGCATTATTCTCCTGAAACAGCAGATCAGAAAGAGACAGAGCGTATGTATCGATTCCTTTTGCGGAAGGGATATAAAAATTCTGCCATACAGCGTATGATGCGCGGAAAAGATTTGTATGAATAGCCGGAAATTTGAAAACAGGAGCACATTTACTTGACATAAGTAACAAAACAGTATAAAATTGTAGTGTTGTTTACGAACAATGAAAATTGAATAAGGAGGTGCTCCTGTGGCTGGCATAGTCATTGCAGTTGTAATCACTCTGATTATTGCAATACCGGTTTCAGCTCTTGTTGCCATAAATTACAGAAAGAATGTGGTAGAGGCAAAACTTGGCAGTGCTGAGGAAAAGGCAAGACAGATTATCGATGATGCATTGAAGGTTGCAGAGACAAAGAAGCGTGAGGCACTTCTGGAAGCGAAGGAAGAATCTTTGAAGACAAAGAATGAGTTGGACAAAGAGACGAGAGAACGCAGATCAGAATTGCAGCGCTATGAGAAGCGAGTATTATCAAAGGAAGAGAGTGTTGATAAGAAAGCGGATGCTTTGGAACGCAGAGAATCAGGGATTACAGCGAAAGAGGAAGAGTTAAAGAAGAAAAGCGCAGAAGTTGAAAAGCTTCGTGGCCAAAGACTCCAGGAACTCGAGAGAATCTCAGGACTTACCTCTGAACAAGCAAAAGAATATCTTTTAAAAACTGTTGAAGATGAAGTAAAAATTGACACTGCGAAGCTTTACAAAGAGCTTGAGAGCAGAGCAAAAGAAGAAGCAAACAAAAAAGCAAAGGAATACGTGGTTACTGCTATTCAGAAATGTGCAGTAGATCACGTTGCAGAGACGACAATCTCTGTGGTACAGTTGCCGAACGACGAGATGAAGGGAAGAATCATCGGACGGGAAGGACGGAATATCCGGACGCTTGAAACACTTACCGGTGTGGATCTGATTATTGATGATACCCCGGAGGCAGTCATTTTGTCGGGCTTTGATCCGATCAGAAGAGAAGTTGCAAGAATTGCACTCGAAAAACTGATTGTGGATGGTCGTATCCATCCGGCCAGAATTGAAGAAATGGTGGAGAAGGCACAGAAAGAAGTTGAAACGATAATCCGTGAGGAAGGAGAGTCCGCAACGCTTGAAGTCGGCGTTCACGGCATCCATCCGGAACTGATACGTTTGCTTGGCAGAATGAAATACAGGACGAGTTATGGACAGAATGCCCTGAAACATTCTATTGAGGTTGCGCAGCTTTCCGGTCTGCTTGCAGGCGAGATTGGAGTAGATGTACGATTGGCCAAACGTGCCGGATTATTGCATGATATTGGTAAATCCATTGACCATGAAATTGAGGGCTCACATATTCAGATCGGAGCAGATCTGTGCAGAAAATACAAAGAGTCTGCTGTGGTTATCAATTCAGTTGAGTCGCATCATGGTGATGTTGAAGCAGAATCACTGATTGCCTGTATTGTACAGGCTGCAGATGCAATCTCTGCAGCACGTCCAGGAGCAAGACGTGAGACGCTCGAAACATATACAAACAGATTAAAACAGTTGGAAGATATTACAAATACCTTTAAAGGTGTTGAAAAATCATTTGCTATTCAGGCAGGTAGAGAAATCAGAGTTATGGTAGTGCCGGATCAGGTTAATGATGCGGACATGGTATTTCTGGCAAGAGATATTGCAAAGCAGATCGAAGCTGAACTGGAATATCCCGGACAGATTAAGGTCAGCGTAATACGTGAAAGCAGAGTAGTGGATTACGCAAAATAATTGCAGCGCATGTTTTGAACCCCGTCAAATGTGAGAATTCATATTTTTACATTTAGCGGGGTTTTTTATTGTACAGCAAATTGGCCTGATTAAAAATATTACAATTGGCACTTTCTTACATGCCATGGACTGGTATAATAAAATCCATTCAGGAAACGGACAGAGCAGATTCGTTTCAGCATGTCCGATGAGATGAGGAGGATAACCATGAAAAATGAAAAATTACAGAAAGTAGTTCTGACTGGTATGTTTGCAGCCCTGTCATACGTTGTGTTTACGTTCCTGCAGATCAAAATTACACTGCCGGGCGGTGATGCCACTTCTCTGCATCTTGGCAATGCGGTTTGCGTACTCGGTGCACTTGTACTTGGAGGTGTATGGGGCGGCATCGGAGGAGCGATAGGTATGACGATCGGTGATCTTCTGGATCCCGTTTACGTTGTATACGCTCCGAAAACTTTTATCTTAAAGTTCTGTATCGGTCTGATTACAGGATTGATTGCACACAAACTTGGAAAAATTGATAAGTCACATGATAATGCATACGTATTCCGCTGGACGCTGCTGGCTGCCATTGGCGGTCTGCTGTTTAATGTGATCTTTGATCCGCTGATCGGATATTTTTATAAACTGCTGATTCTCGGAAAACCGGCTGCAGAGCTGACACTTGCATGGAATATCGGAGCCACGTCCATCAATGCGGTTACGTCTGTGATTGTTTCTACCGTTGTTTATATGGCGCTTCGCCCGGCACTTAGAAAGTCGAATCTGGTATTTACAGGACGATAGGATTCCGGATCAATGCAGAGTTACTGAACACTTACAAGAAAATTAAGAAAATCCTTTAGTGACAAACAGTACGTTTCCTATTATACTTAATAGAGACTACAAAAGGACATAGGAGACGATGCTATGACAACATGGATCAGAAGAAAATGTACATGGAAGAAAACGGGAGTATTTTTCCTTTTGTGCATGGCTTTCAGTTTCTGTCCGCAGATGCGTCTGACGCTGCAGGCAGAGGAATTCAGTTTTTCTGATACGGATGAATTCTCGATAAATAGTGATCAGTCCGAATACGGCTTTGCTGAAGATGCATTCCTTACAGAGGAAGAATGGAATGGAGATGTGATGGTGGCCGATGGGCTACAGGGAACGTATACGATCGATGACGGCTGGGTTGTTGATGAACAGTCCAGCACTTCTGAAACTACTGTGTACAAGCAGGGTGTCTGTGTGGATGAAGAAAATACATCGACGATCAGCTGCAGTTACATGAGCACGAATTATTCTGTTCTTGAATATGAGCAGCTGCGGGATATGCTGACAAACAATCTGATATACAAAAATGTGAATGCCCAGATCAGCACCAGTGCAGTGTATACTGACGAGAAGGATTATCTGTATATTCTGATATCGGACGATACATCACTGGATTACAGAGATATTTATTACTATGTAGTGGGTGATTATACGTGTTTCTGTGTGGAAGTGAGAGAATACAGGGCAGAAGCAGATCAGATGAAGATTCTGCAGCAGAGGACTCCGCAGCAGGTGGGTCAGGATACTGCGCAGAAATTCACGTGGGATACTCAGTGGTAAGCAGAACAGTTATGTAAAATCAGAAAAGGCTGCTACAGAATGATGGTGAAAGACTTAGTCTTTGTACGATTGTTCTGCAGCAGCCTCTTTCCTGAATAAAATAAAAATCAGTACAATGGGAGGACAGACAGAAGATGATACAGGATATTGGGAAAGGCAGATATCACAACGAGTATAAAAAAGCGGTTCCGAAGCATTCGGATTACGTTCTCTGTTATCAGAACAGAGAACTGCTTGTAAGACAGGAGGGCACAGATATTTATTTTCTGACTTATCGGGAAGTGACAGAGAAGTATCCTGATCTGTCAGAACAGTATACGTATCTGTTTTCGATTGATGAGGATTCCTATTTTCTCCTTCCGGAGTTTGATGTCAGCGTATTTCCGGGATATACATGGCAGAACGTTGAAATACTCAGAACGGCATCTCCGAAAGAAAATGTATTTGCAGGTATCACCGGATTCCAGCTCTGGGGCTGGTACGGCAGCAGGAAATTCTGTCCGCGATGCGGTAAACCGCTGGTTCATGATGAAAATGAGCGTATGATGCGATGTACTAACTGTGGCCTGATGGAATATCCGAAGATCTGTCCTGCCGTGATTGTTGGTGTGACAGACGGAGATAAAATTCTTCTGACAAGATACGCAGGACGTGCATATAAAAAATATGCACTGATTGCCGGTTTTGCCGAAATCGGGGAGACGATCGAGGAGACGGTATCACGTGAAGTGATGGAGGAAGTAGGACTGAGAGTGAAGAATATTCGTTACTACAAAAGCCAGCCCTGGTCTTTTTCAGATACACTTCTGATGGGATTCTTTGCAGACCTTGACGGGGCGGAGGAAATTCACCTTGACCGGATGGAACTGGCAGAAGCAAAATGGTGCACAAGAGAAGAGATACCTGAGGATGACGGTATCAGTCTGACACGTGAAATGATGCGTGTATTTAAAGAGGGAAAGGTGCCGTGCTGAGGATGAAAATGTTCTTGAGTTACTTTCGGCGATGTAATATAATGAAAAAGAATTATGTCAGCGAAACGGAACGAACCGCGTGCAGGTCTTGTACAGGGCGTTGACTCGAATTTGTAAAATATTGGAGGGACGGATATGGATATTATTTGTATGGGCGAAATGCTGATTGATTTTACACCTGGCAGGGAAGAACGCAGCTACGTGTGCAATCCCGGAGGAGCACCGGCCAATGCCTGTATTGCGATTGCGAGAAACGGGATGAAAACAGGATTTCTGGGAAAACTCGGTAATGATGACTTCGGTCGGCTCCTGAAGAATACGCTGGAGCAGAATCAGGTCGAGATGCTCTGTCCGGAACTGACAGATCAGGCAGTGACAACGCTGGCTTTTGTTACTCTGTATGAGGGCGGTGAGCGTTCGTTTACATTTGTGCGGAAGCCGGGAGCGGATATTCTTCTTGACCGTTCCGATATAACGGAAGAAATGATAAAAAATACGAAGATTCTCCATGCAGGGTCGGTGGGAATGTCTGCAAATCCAAGCCGTGATGCTCACTTCTATGCAATGGAGCTGGCAAAACAGAATGGAAAACTGATCAGCTATGATGTGAATTACAGAAATATGATTTGGAGTTTTGAGGATGCGAAAACCGTTGTGGATCAGGTGCTTCCGTATGTGGATCTGCTGAAAGTATCTGATGAGGAGCTTGATTTCGTCGGAGGTGAGAGCAATATTCCTGCTCTGATGAAAGAACACAATATTTCTGTCGTAATTGAGACGCTTGGATCAAAGGGTGCAAAATACTTCTTTGATGGCAGGGAAGGTGTTGTGGAAGGTCACAAGGTAAAAGCTGTGGATGCTACCGGTGCAGGGGATGCGTTCTGGGGAGGATTTCTGTCAAAACTGCTGATAAGCGGAGTGGCTGCAGCGGAAGATATTACGGAAGATCTGATTCGTGCAGCACTTGAGTACGGAAATGCATCCGGCGGTCTCTGTGTTCAGAAGATGGGCGGAATTCCGGCACTTCCTTCCAAAGCAGAGATTGAAGCGTTCCTGGGCTGATCTTCTTTTGGCGCAGGGGAGCCTTCGTTTCAAAATCCGGAAGCTGTTCTGTGACGGACAGCCGCTAAAATGAGGAGATATCATGTATAAAGAAAGAATAAGTGCTTATATTGACAGCAAGAAAGAAGAAATGTTGGAAGATCTGAAGCTGCTGGTCCGTATCAACAGTCAGAAGGGCGCAGCGGAGGAAGGAAAACCTTTCGGCCGGGGGCCGGCACAGGTGCTGGCTGCAGCGGAAGAACTTCTGAAAAAGTATGGATTTATTACAACAAACTATGACAATTATGTGGTGACGGGAGATTTCAGTGAGAAGGAGAAACAGCTCGATATCCTTGCTCATCTTGACGTAGTTCCTGTGACGGAAGACTGGACCGTAACCCAACCTTTTGAACCGAAAATTGTGGATGGCAGAATTTACGGCCGGGGTACGGCAGATGATAAAGGACCGGCGATTGCCGTTCTGTATGCAATGCGTGCAATTCGTGATCTTGGAATTCCGATGGAAAAGAGTGTACGTCTGATTCTCGGATCGGATGAAGAGTGCGGGTCCGGTGATCTCAGGTATTATTACAGCAGAGAAAAGGAAGCTCCGTATTCCTTTACGCCGGATGCCGATTTTCCGCTGATTAATATTGAAAAAGGACGATTGGAAGCTCCGTTTTCGGCGGAGTTTGATGATAACCGGTCCCTTCCGCGGGTGCTCAGTCTGAAAAGCGGAGATAAGGCAAATGTGGTTCCGCAGCGGGCACGCATGGTGATCGAAGGGATAGAAGAAAATACGCTGCGGAGGATTTCCGGAGAAGTGTCAGCTGAGACCGGAGTCCTGTTTACAGTCAGCCGCGACGAAACCAGAGAAAACGCCTTTGTGCTGGATGCGCGAGGACGCGCCGCTCATGCGTCAACACCGCAGGAAGGAAAAAATGCACTGACGGCTTCTGTGCGTCTGGCATGCAGGCTGCCGCTGGCAGACTCTCAGGGGCAGAGGGCACTGGCAGCACTGGACCGGATGATGCCTTATGAAGATACGTGTGGAAAAGCGCTTGGTATTTACCGGGAGGAAGTGCAGTCCGGCAGTGTGACGCTGTGTTTCAGTATTCTTGATTATACCCCTGAAAAAATTACAGGAACTTTTGATGCCCGTCTGCCGATCGGATGCACGGAGGAGAATACGGAATGTCCCGTTGCCGCGATGATGGAAGAGAATGGAATACACATGGCGACAGGCGGAATGGTTCATCCGCACTGTGTACCGGGAGATTCGGAATTTGTCAGAACGCTGCTGAACAGCTATGAGAAGTATTCAGGTGTAAAGGGAGAACCTTTATCTACCGGCGGCGGTACTTATGTTCATAATCTGGAACGGGGCGTGGCATTCGGATGCATGACTGCGGATGTGGATAATCACATGCACGGTGATGATGAATTTATGGTGATTGATACACTTCTGATGAGTGCCAAAATATTTGCAGATGCGATCCTGAATCTCTGCAGATGAGCAGATTGTTCTTAAGCGGAAACAGGAACAGAGAACTGCTTCAGAGTATATAAAAAAGATTTCTGATATCCGGTGTGCACATGTCTGAGACAGATATTCCGCACAGAACGGATTTTATCCGTTTCGTGCGGCCGGATGCCGGAAAGACAAGGTGAACACCGGATTCAGAAATCTTTGAGAAAGTTTCGGTTTTAATCGGATACCAGCCGGATCTGACTGATATCAGAATCAATCATCATAGAATAATTGGTGTAATATACAACAAAACCGGGTTTTGCCCCGTTTGGCTTTTTTACATGTTTCTTTTCCACATAGTCAATTTCCACTTTTTCTGCATTTCTGTTTTTAGAGTAATGAGCCGCCAGTCTTGCTGCTTCTTCGAAGGTCCGATCCGGAAGTTCGTTTCCACCTGTTTTTACAATAACGTGAGAACCGGGAGCTCCCTTTGCATGAAACCACCAGTCGTTTCCGGAGGCGATTTTAAATGTCAGTTCATCGTTCTGATAGTTGTTTTTCCCCACGTACATATCGTATCCGTCTGATGAAACGTAATGGAAGGGGCGGGAGGTGATTTTCGCCTTTTTTCCCGTATATTTCCGGCGGATGTAACCGGCGTCTGTCAATTCTTCCTTCACCTGTACCAGATCTTCCTCTGAGAGAGCCATATCCATAAATGTACAGATGGATTCAAGCTGTACAATCTCAGCTTCCGTTTCCTGAATGTGATCTGAGAGTGCCTCGTACGTCCGTTTCAGTTTATTGTATTTATCAAAGTATTTCCGGGCATTTTCCTGTACCGTAAGCGTTTTGTCCAGCGGAATGGTAATCATCTCATTCGTATAATAATTCAGCGCTTCAAAGCTTCCGGCGCCGTCCTGTACTTCATATCCATATGTGTGGATCAGTTCCCCGTAAACTTTATACTTATCCCTCTTTTCCGTATCTTTTAACTGCCGTTTCTGAAGCTCATATTTTTTCCGACACCGGTCCAGGGCGGTGGTGGCAATGCGGCGGAGGTCAGATGATTTCTGACGAATACGGGTTACTGTGTTGCGCATGGCATAATACTGCTCCAGCATTTCAGAGGGTGATTCATAGGAAACACATTCCAGGTCACGGTACAGAGTAAGAGGCAGAGAAGCAAACTCGGTTGGGACTTTTTTGTCATCATAAATGACAGAAGGAGAGAAGCTTCCCGTTCGGATGTCATCCATCATCAGATCGAACTGATGGTACAGATGAACGCGTGCCAGTCCTTCGATGGTTTTGGCACTCTGCGATGATTCCAGAGATGCACGGTGGCAAAGCTCTTCGGCAATCACCGGACTGATTCCCGTATAAGTGGTATAAATGGCCTTTGCAAGGGGCGCAGGTTTTGAGAATACGGTGGAACAGAACTCTTCTTCCGTAGTATTGAGGGGATCGTATTTATCCTGGGTAACAGCGATAAAATAGGGGCGTCCCGGAAGAACCTCCCGAACGGAGCTGGTCTGCACGGAAACGTGTTTGATGCTGTCAATAATCATACCGTTTTCATCACAGAATATAAGATTACTGTGTTTACCCATCAGTTCCAGAATGAGATCCTTGTGACAGAGGTCGCCCATCTCGTTGAAATGCTCAATTTCAAAGTGAATAATTCGCTCCAGACCGGGCTGCCAGATACGGGTCAACCGCCCGTTTCCTACGTGTTTTCGCAGCAGCATACAGAAATTGGGCGCGGTCATCGGAGAAGGTTTATTCGTTGAAGTCAGATAAATCAGTGGCAGGCTGGCACTGGCAGAGAGCAGCAGCCGGAACTGCCCGACAGGTCCCTTCAGTGTAAGCTGAAGTTCATCCGTTTCCGGCTGGGCAATTTTGCTGATCCTGCTTCCGAGAAGCTTCTGATTCAGTTCCGCAACTATATTTGAAATAACAATACCATCTAAAGCCATATCGAACCTCCAGAAAAAATCAATTCATAAAACAGTATCATACCAGATATGAAAAGAAAAAACAATTGCCATTGACTGCTTTGGGGCAATCGATTATAATATATCCAATATGGGTATCTCTGCGTTTTGGAGACCTGATACTGGAGGAATACACAAATCATGATTAAGAGCATGACAGGCTTTGGCAGATGTGAGAATCACCAGGGCAGCAGAAAATTTACGGTTGAGATGAAGGCGGTGAATCACCGCTATTTTGACGTGAACATCAAAATGCCTAAAAAATTCTCTTTCTTTGAAGCTGCGATCAGAAATGTACTGAAAACGTACGTGCAGCGGGGAAAGCTGGATCTGTTTATTACGTATGAAGATTATGCGGAAGAAAATGTATCATTAAAATTCAATGAGGGAATTGCAGCCGAGTATCTGAAATATTACCGCCAGATGGCAGAGAAATTCGGCCTGGAAGATGATATCAGAGTTTCTGCTCTGGGGCGTTGCCCGGAAGTTTTTACAATGGAGGAGCAGGATATTGATGAGGAAGAGATATGGGCTGTGCTGGAAAAAGCACTGCGCGGCGCATGTGAACAGTTTGTCAGTGCCAGAGAGCAGGAAGGCGAAACTTTAAAGAATGATATTCTTGACAAACTGGAGAGAATGAACGACAATGTAAGTCTCATTGAAGAACGTTATCCGCAGATTGTGGCAGAATACCGGAAGAAGCTGGAGGATAAAGTGAAAGAGCTCCTTGCGGATACCCAGATAGATGAAGGACGTCTTGCATCGGAAGTAGTGATCTTTTCTGATAAGATCTGTACGGATGAGGAGACAGTGCGTCTGCGCAGTCATATTGCCACAATGAAGGATGCGCTGATTCAGGGCGGCGGTATCGGAAGAAAGCTGGATTTTATTGCGCAGGAGATGAATCGCGAGGCAAACACGATTCTCTCAAAAGCAAATGATCTTGAGACTTCGAATATTGCCATTGAACTGAAAACAGAAATTGAGAAAGTGCGGGAGCAGATTCAGAACATTGAGTAAGTGATTGATGAATCTGCTGCGCCTGGGAGGAATGTATGGCGGATCTGGTAAATATCGGATTTGGAAATCTGATTAATTCGCAGAAGGTGATTGCAGTCGTTAATCCTGATGCGGCTCCCATAAAACGGCTGGTTCAGAATGCCAGGGAGCTTCAGAAAGTAGTGGATGCAACGCAGGGAAGAAGAACAAAATCTGTGATCATTATGGAGACAGAACAGATTATTCTTTCTGCAATGCAGCCGGATACAATTGCCAAACGTTTTGCTGCGCTGCATGCGGCAGAGCTGGAAATGAAGGGAGAAGATCATGAATAGGAAAGGAATCCTTGTTGTGGTTTCCGGTTTTTCCGGTGTCGGAAAGGGGACGCTTATGAGGTGTCTGACAGAGCGCTACGGATACTATGCGCTGTCCATTTCGGCAACTACCCGTGAACCGCGGGAGGGAGAAGAAGACGGAAGAGAGTATTTTTTCAGGACGAAGGAAGAGTTTGAACAGTTGATCGAAGAAGACCGACTGATTGAGTATGCGTGCTATTGCGGCAATTATTACGGAACACCGCGGGATTATGTGGAAGACCAGATGGAACAGGGCCGCGATGTGATTCTGGAGATTGAGCTGCAGGGAGCACTCAAAATAAAGGAAAAATATCCGGAAGCGCTGCTGCTGTTTGTGATGCCTCCGGATACAGAGACTCTGATCAATCGTCTGAGAAGCAGAGGGACAGAGAGTGAGGAGGTCATCCGTCAGAGACTTCAGCGTGCAGTGGAAGAATCGAAACAGGTTGACCAGTATGAATATATTGTGATTAATGATGATCTTGATCAGAGTGTGGAGGAAGTACATCGTCTGATTGACAGTCAGCACAACAAGGCAAAAAGAAACATGGATTTTATCCGGCAGATTCAGGAAGAAATCCGGGAATATACAGAAAATGAGTGAAAGGAGACTTATAACATGTTGCATCCATCTTATTCAGATTTAATTAATGTAGTAAACAGCGAGGTTGAACAGGGCGAAACTCCCGTAGTCAACAGCAGATACTCCATCGTGCTTGCCACAGCGAAAAGAGCACGTCAGATTATTGCCCGTCAGTCCAAGGGAGATCTGAATGTACCGAATGTGTCAAAACCGCTGTCAAAAGCAGTATCTGAACTGTATGACGGTAAAATCAAAGTGCTTCCGGAAGAGGAAGAGACAGAGACACAGGAAGAGTAAAACACAGTTTTTTTCAGATCCGCGGGAGGTGGACTGCTGTGAACGAAGTAAAGGAATTCAGAAAAAGCTATATATTTGTATCTGCGCTGTACGTAGTATTGGGGATTGTCCTGCTTGCCAGGCCAACGGTATCTGTGAAGATGATATGCAATGGACTCGGCTTTCTGATGATAGTCCTCGGGATTACGTACGGAATCATATATTTTACAAAAGACAATCTGGAGGGCTTTCTGCAGATGGATCTGGTAATCGGAATCATCTGTCTGGCTTTCGGGGTTTTTATCCTGCTGAATCCGACATTCCTTGCATCTGTTCTGCCGTTTGCCATGGGAATTATTCTTCTGCTGGGAGCGGTGGTCAAGCTGCAGAGCTCACTGAATATGAAGCGTCTCAGATTCAGAAAATGGTATCTGGTACTTTTGTTTGCTGTTCTTATTGTTGTACTCGGTATTATTTTACTGTGTAATCCGTTTCAGCAGGAAAAGCACATGATTCTGTATATCGGAATCTGTCTGATTCTCGATGGGATGACGAATCTGGTCAGTATGATCAGTATTCAGGTGAAAGTGAAGAAATTGGCAAAGATCCAGAAGGAAAATCCGGGCGTAGATCTTTCTCAGCTTTTGGAGCAACAGAAAAAAATGGAAAAACAGACTGTCGACGGCAGTATTATGAAAAGGGAAGAAGGACAGGAATAGTATATGAAAATATTGTTTATCTCTCTCGGATGTGATAAAAACCTGGTGGATTCTGAGGAGATGCTGGGTCTCCTTGGCGGCAGGGGATATACTTTTACTGATGAGGAAGAAGAAGCAGATATCATTATTATCAATACATGCTGTTTTATTAATGATGCCAAAGAGGAGAGCGTACAGACGATTCTTGAGATGGCGGAATATAAAAAGGCCGGATCGTGCAAAGCGCTGATTGTGACGGGCTGTATGGCTCAGCGATACAAACAGGAGATCCTGGATGAAATCAGCGAGGTTGATATGGTGCTGGGAACGACAGCGTATGATAAAATTGCGGAAGCAGTGGATGCTGCTCTTGCTGGTCAGAGAAGAGTGGAAGAAGAAGCACTTTCTTTCCTGCCTCAGCCGGAAACGGGACGCATTGTCACAACGGGTGGTCATTACGCGTATCTGAAAATAGCAGAGGGATGCAATAAGTGCTGTACGTACTGTATTATTCCCAGGCTTCGCGGAAGATACAGAAGTGTACCGATGGAGCGACTGATTGCCCAGGCGGAAGCTCTGGCGGAGCAGGGAGTAAAAGAACTGATTCTGGTAGCCCAGGAGACAACTGTTTACGGCATGGATCTGTACGGCAGAAAGTCACTTCATGTTCTGCTGGAAAAACTCTGCAGGATCAGAGGGATCCGGTGGATCAGGATTCTGTACTGCTATCCGGAGGAAATCTACGATGAACTGATTTCCACCATGAAGAAAGAACCGAAGATCTGTCATTATCTCGATCTTCCGATTCAGCATGCCTCTGACAGTGTGCTGAAAAGAATGGGAAGACGCACAACGAAAAAAGATCTGACAGAGATTGTCGGCAGACTGCGGGAGGAAATCCCTGATATCATGCTGAGAACCACACTGATTGCCGGATTTCCGGGTGAAACGCAGGAACAGCATGAAGAAGTGATGGAATTCATTGATGAGATGGAATTTGACCGTCTCGGTGTATTTACGTATTCTCAGGAGGAAGATACACCTGCAGCTTCCATGCCGGATCAGATCGATGAAGAGACGAAGCTGACCTGGCAGGAGGAACTGATGGAACTGCAGCAGGAGATTGCTTTTGACCGTGCTCAGAATATGGTGGGGCGTGTTGTGACTGCAATGGTAGAGGGAAAGGTATCGGATGAGAATGCTTACGTTGCCAGAACATACGGTGATGCGCCGAATGTGGACGGACTGCTTTTTATTCATACGGATGAGATGCTTGTATCCGGTGATTTTGTAAAGGTCAGAATCACTGGAGCAGCGGAATATGATTTGATAGGAGAGATTGCAGATGAATTTACCGAATAAACTTACAGTACTGCGTGTTTGTATGGTACCTGTATTTGTATTTCTGATGCTTTGGAACGGTTTGGGTGATGCCGGGAAATATGCGGCAGCAGCCGTGTTTATAGTGGCCAGCGCAACGGACTGGCTGGATGGATATCTTGCCAGAAAAAACAATCTGGTAACGGATTTCGGCAAATTTATGGATCCCATTGCAGATAAGCTGCTTGTCTGCTCGGCAATGATCTGCCTGGTGGAAAAAGATGCACTTGCTGCGTGGATTGTGATTATTATCATCGGAAGAGAGTTTATTATCAGTGGATTCAGACTTGTGGCTTCCGATAAAGGAACGGTGATTGCAGCCAGCTACTGGGGCAAGTTTAAGACAGTATTCCAGATGATCATGGTTATTCTCCTGATTCTTGACCTTGGTGGTGTATTCGATCAGATTGCCCGTGCGGTGACATGGATAGCCCTGATTCTCACAGTAGTATCCCTGGCTGATTATCTGCGCAAAAACTGGGGAGTTATGGACGGGGAGATGTGATCGGATGTCAACAGAAGAGTATCTGATTCAAAGGCTGGTACAGCTGAAAAAGACAGTGACTACAGTAGAGTCCTGTACTGGCGGGATGATAGCATCGGCCTTAACTTCGGTGCCGGGAAGCTCTGAGGTGTTTCATCAGGGATATGTGACATACTGCGATCAGGCGAAGCATCAGATGGTTGGAGTAAAAAAGAAAACACTGAAGAAATATACTGCAGTGAGTCGGAAGACGGCGGAAGAGATGGCAGCCGGAGGTGCAGAATCGGCAAAAGCAGACTGCTGTCTATCCGTTACCGGCTATGCCGGTCCCGATACAGGAACAGGGGAACCGGTGGGGCTTGTATTTATTGGTTGCTGTCTGGACGGAAAAGTGAAAGTAAAAGAATTTCATTTTTCCGGAACACGTCAGGAAATCAGGGAACAGGCGAAAGAAAAGGCACTTACGCTTTTGAAAAAGAGAATAGAAAAGAAATACGGGGATGTTGCAGAATAAGAGAAATCTGCAACATCCTTTTTGTATTACTTTCTGATCTGTTTCATAATGGCACACAGTCTATCGATTTTCTGAATCTCCTGTGGGGATTTTCCGACTTTCATCACATTGATGATGGTGTCAATTTCTGACTGCTGAAAAGACATGTTGTTTGATTTTGACTGAGAAGCTGCTGCCATCAGAAATGGAAGCATTTCCCCGGGGGTTTTTCCTTTTGCCTGCTCTGCAAGGGAAAGCAGCATCTGCAGTTTGGCGGGATCAATACCGCCCAGATCTGGATTCTGTGTCCAGGAATCATCGCTCATATTTCATACTCCCATTATTATGCTTGATTATGGATTGCTTTTCGGATCAGATTCGGATTCGGAAGAGAAGAAAGAATCTGATGTCTCTGCGTGTTCAAAATTGTCCTGTGACTGTGAAAAAAGAGAAAAAAGTTCTATGGTGGAAATCATCTGTATCCACTGATCAATCATTTGCAGTTCACTTCCTTCGCAGTAATTCCGCATATCAGTAAGAATGTCAATCATTTCAGGAGGCTGTGCAGTATCGCTGCATGCGCTGACACAGCCTCCCCCGCATTGGTAGAAAGCTAGGATATTGTTCAGTTCCAGGATTTTTATACAGACAGACATCATTTTCTGACTGTTTGGGTGGAGATATGGAATGGCAGCTTTTGCAAGCTGAAGATGGTTTTGATTGGCAATCTGGTCCAGAACAGTCAGCATGAGGACTCCGGATTCCTTTTTGTTTCAGCTTATGAGAAAAAGAGCAGAAATATTCCTGATGAATATGGTAGATTAAGAGATACTTTCTGCAGAAGGGAATGGTGAGTATGAAAAGGCGGACAGTACTTGATGGAAATGCATTTTATGAGATAGATGAGGGATGTCTGGAAAACAGGAAGTCAGAGAAGAAACGCGATGGCTCTCAGAAGAAAGGGGAGAAGGAACAACGGGAGAGAAAGAAAAAAGAATAATTCTGTGCATCCCCGCGGAGCTTCCCGTATTGGAAATGAAGTTTCCAATACGATGAAAAAGGAGGTGCCGTGTGATCGGCACCTCCAATAGAGCAGTAAGGCTGGCAGCTGGAAGAAACGCTGCGATCAGCATCCGCAACCACAGTTATTTCCGTTGTTGCAAAGGAAGTTTCCATTGCCCCATCCGCCGCAGAAGATGAGGAGCAGGATAATCAGACAGCAGTTGTCACCGCCAAAACCGCATCCGTTGTTGTTTCCGCATCCGTTTCCGCAGCATGCAAGAAGGATAATCAGCCAGATCCAGGAAGAACATCCGTTGTTGTTATCGCATCCACATCCACAGTTTGTAGCAGCTAAATCACTCATTTCGTTTTCCTCCGAAATTTCTTTATACAATAGTATCATATGCTTATGGATGGCGGATGTTACGAATACTTGACAATTCAGGAGCGGAGAAAAGATTCAAATGTTCCGTACAGGTTCATGGTGCCGTAGCCCCATTCCCGGTTCGGATAGTTCAGAGACGAACTCCGCCCGGCACCGCGCAGAAAAAGACTTTTGATTTCACGCGTGGTATAGTAGCGCGGTGTCTGCAGCCGGAGCCCGCTTTCCACGAGAAGAGCAGTCGCGCCGGCGGCAATAGCAGAGGCGGCACAGGAGCCGGTAATGACAGAAAACTGGCCGTTTCCTGCCGGGCAGGTCACTTTTACACCCGGAGTGACAAAATCGGGCTTGATGATACCGTCTCTTGTATAACCGCGTCCGGAGCTGGCATACAGACTGTTTGCAAAAGCATTGAATGTACCGGTGGTGATTACGGCCCGGGCACAGGAAGGCGTGACGAGGGTAGTATTTACATTCGGAGAATAAAAAGTGACAGACGGATCCACCAGATCAGTGACAGGGAGCCAGAGGTGAAAGTTTCCTGTTATGAAAACCCGGTTGACAATTCTGATACGCCACAAACCCTCAGTAGGAGCCTGAAACCTCATCTGTACAAGCTGAGCTCCGCTCAGCATTTCCACAATAGAATAAGTAAGGTAGATTTTACTGTATTCCAGAAGAAAATCAATTTCACGGCTGGTTCCATTGCGCGGCTGAATCGGTTCAATGGTTTCACCGAGTGGTGATGTGAAGCCGACACTGTATAATTCAGGAGTATCAGCCCAGAATTCAATTGTAAATCCCGCCGTCTCTTCGCCGACAAGCAGTTCTACATCTGTATATTCATTAACACGGCTGATCTGTCCGAAATAGTGGTGGTTCTTTCCGACTTCGTTTCCGGTACCGGCAACAACGTAGACTCCTGTATAGAACTGGGCAGAAGTGAGTACATCTTCAAGAGGTGTACTGCCTGTGTGTCCGCCCTGATTTGTTCCCAGGGTGATACAGATAACGAGAGGCATCCGCAGTTCTCTGGCTGCGTTTACCAGATAGCGGACACCAAGCATCAGATCTGATTCCTGGTAAGCAATACTGTTCGCAGGAATCATAAAATAATCCCGCAGGTATTTTTTTGCCGGTTTCAGCTTGACAAACAGCAGCTTGCTTTCCGGGGCAGCACCGGTAAAATCTGCGCTGCTGTCCGGGCTTCCGCAGGCAATACCCGCAACGGCAGTGCCGTGGCCGTAAGGGTCATTTTGCGGCACAATTTTTGAGGAATCGGGGGAAAAAAGAGCCTCATTCAGCATATCCTCCGTATATTCGCTGCCGTAATTCATACCGGCAGGTGATGTTCCGCTCTGATCTGTCTGATCCCAGAGACGCAGAATTCTCGTCGTTCCGTCGGGATTGCGGAATGCAGGGTGCGAATAGTTAATACCGGAGTCCAGAAACCCAATCAGAACACCGTTTCCTCTCAGATTCAGATAAGGCTGAAGCTGCACTGCCAGAATTCCGGCTGCTTCCAGACTGACTGTATCAACAAATGTGAACAGTTTTGGTACGCTGGAATAACCGATTTCTTCAACAGTGGCAAGCCCTGCTGAAAGAGGTGCGTGGAGGATACTGTATTGAGCATCGACCACCTGAGGTGCATACCGGCTCAGTTCCCGGAGCAGAGTTTCCTGGGTAACCTGATAACGGAAAATAATATCGGAATACTCTTCTGAAACGGTTGGAGAGGGTTCACTGATCTGGCATGAAAAAATATCACTCTTGGCCATAAACACCTGAAATGCAGAATGTTTTCCGGTTATTATATGCATATAGAAACTGAAACAGAACGCTTTCAGTGCATGTATGTTTTTGGCAAGAGAAAAACAAAAAAGTGACGGTTGAGTGTGGGCAGATATGATTGGTAATAATAAACAATAAAAATCGATTTCTGTTAATAATGAAACAGAAAAATTGGACACTTATAACAAATGTAATCACAATTCATAAAAATGAATTGACAAACAGTATTAAGAAAGCTATAATACTACTAAAGATGAGAACGATCTCAACTTGATGTACATAATAAACAAAAGCAGTAAAATATTTTTTTTGGAAATAAATGAGAACGATCTCACTTCGGTGAATGGAGGAACCCAGGGATGAAACAGAGTATAACAATTAATGATGTTGCAAAACTGGCGGGTGTCTCAAGGGCGACTGCAGGCAGAGTGGTCGGAAACTATGGGAATGTATCTGAAAAGAGCAGATTACGAGTACAGGCTGCAATTAAAGAATTGAATTACAGCCCTAATACAATAGCACAGAGCTTACGGAATAATACAACGAAAACAATTGCAGTGATTCTTGGAAATGTAAAGAATAATTATTGTAACGCACTGGTGTATGCGGTTGAAAAAGAGGCTCAAAAAGAAGGATATAGCGTCATAATCTGTAACACACGGGAAAATATACAAAGAGAAATTATGCATATCCAGAATATGCGAAACAGGCATGTGGATGGAATTATTCTGATGTCAGCTTTCACAACAGATGAGCAGATCAGAGATGAGGAGAAAGAGCTGTATGAGAGTAATTACCCGATGGTTTTTGTAGACCGGAAAATTCATGGTCTGAAACGGGATGTAATTATGAGCAATAATGTGGAAGCTTCTTACGAGGCTACTTCACATTTACTGAAACTGGGGCACAAAAATATCGGTATTATTGCAACTGCTGACTATTCCACAATAAGGGAACGCATCAGAGGATATGAAAAGGCACTGAATGAATATGGCATATCCATGAATGAAGAACTCATCGCAGAGACAACTGCGTTGGATCCTGATGAGGCACGCATGGTAACCGGTAAATTATTGGATGAGCATCCGGAGATAACAGCTATCTATATATTGAATAACAGTCTGAGCGCAGGTGTTTTGTTGGAATTAAAGAAACGAAATCTGAGAGTAAGAGATGATATTTCGCTTCTTGTGTGGGATGATGAAATGCTGAATCAATTGTTTGATTTAACTACAGTTGTGCAGTCTATAGATAATATTGGAAAGGTTGCATGCAACAGGCTGTTTGAGCTTATGCAGGGGAAAGCTGAGGCCAGGGAAGGCTATACGGAAAGGATTCCGGCTCAGATTGTATACAGAAATTCCTGTAAAAACATTAATGTGATAGATAACTGAAAAGTTACTATATATGAAACTAAAATGTAAAGGAGGAAAAGAAATGGATTTAATCATGGGAATGAACAGTGGTTCATCGTTTGATGGAATTGATGTTATTCTCGCAGAAACGGAAATCGATGAAGACGGTTTTCCGAAAGCGCCACATTTTATTTGCGGCGGTTCATATGAATGGCCGAAGGATGTGGCGGAAATTGTAAAAGATTCTTTTGTAAACAAGGTGGATATGGTAGGTCTGAACAGACTTAACTATATCTGTGGAGCGGTTTTTGCAGAGAAAGCTGTTCAGTTTATGAAAGAAAACAACATCAATCCGTTGGATGTAAAAGTTTTGGGATTGGATACACAGACAATATATCAGGAGCAGCCGGATCACAAGAGAATTTCGGAAATGACGGAAGAAGAAAAAGCTGACTGGCCTCACAGATGGCTGAACGGACCGTATCCGGCCGGTATGCAGATGGGAGATACTTCCGTTATTGCAAATTTGACGAACATTGATACCGTAACACATTTCAGACCTGCAGACCATACTTTTGGAGGAAGTGCAGCTCCGCTGATGCCGTATCTTGATTATGTTCTTTTCCGAAAAGAAGAAAAGCCGGTCATGACATTAAACATTGGAGGAATCGCGAATCTTCATGTTGCAAGTAAAGACAGAAGAGAAATGTTTGGATTCGATACCGGTCCGGGCAATATTATTTCAAACTATATGTGCAGTGAACTCTTTGGTGTTGAATATGATAAGGATGGAGAAATTGCTGCATCAGGAAAAGTAAATGAAGAGCTTCTGGACCACTTTATGCATCATCCTTTCTGGGATCGCCCGGTACCAAGATCAGGATGGTCACAGGATTACAGTGCTGAGTATATTAAAAGCGTAATTGCAAAATTCAGCAATCTGCCCAAAGAGGATCTTCTCGCTACAGCGTGTGCCTTTACGGGTGAAGCAGTTGCACGCAGCCTGAAAGAGAATGTACCGGAAGAAATTATCCGCTCTGCTACAAAACTGTATGCAAGTGGAGGCGGAGTAAAGAATCCTCAGATAATGAAGGAAATACAGGATAGGATTCCGCAGAACATTAAATTAACGACCTCTGCTGAAATTGGTATCCCTGCAGAATATAAAGAAGCAATAAAGTTTGCGACCATTGCTTACTCTACAATTAACTGTGTTCCGGGAAACATTCCAGCAGCAGGTCATGCATCACAGTATGCAATTCTTGGGAAAATTGCATTGGCACCACGACACATCAAAGGTGGCGCACAATTATAAACTGCCTTGTTATTTTATCATAGTATGGAGCAAATTACCATTAGTTTATTAAGATAAGGAGAAAAAATATGAAAAAGAAATTATTAGCATTTGTTTGTGCAGCAGCTATGGCAGGAACTCTTATGACAGCAGTATCAGCAGAAGAAGCTTCAACAGATATTACAATTGGAGTATCATTTGGGCAGAACGTACATCCTTTCTTTGTAGCTATGCAGAAGGGAATTGAGGATGCCTGTGCAGACTATGGAGTAGAAAACTACAATTTTCTGGCAGCAGACAGCTCTCTGGAAACACAGAATACACAGATTGAAAACCTTGTGACAATGGGATCAAATGTTATTCTTCTGAATCCATACGATTCCGAAGGTGTCGTAAATGCTGTTAAGTCGGCTGCTGATCAGGGCGTTGGTATTATCACAATGGATATTGATTGTGAAGGATCTACAGCATATCTTGCCTCTGATAACTATGTGATTGGCCAGATGCTGGCTGATTATGTAATTGAACAGCTGGATGGAGAAGGAAAGATTGCTATTATTGATGGAATCTCTGTTTCTTCTCTGAAAGACAGAACAGAAGGATTTATGGATACGATTGCAGAAAGCAATATCGAAGTGGTTGCTGAGCAGCAGACTGCACACGCACGTGATACAGCCCTCAGTTCAGCTGAAAATATTCTGCAGGCAAATCCGGATATTGATGCTTTTGTCGGCGTAAATGAGAACTCCGGTATGGCCATTTTAAGTGCAGTTACTTCTGCAAATCTTTCCGATGTTTTAATTACAACAGTGGATGCTACTGCAGAGAATATGGTTGCTATTCGGGATGGCAAAGTTGCCGTAGGTGTATCTCAGGATCCGTACCAGATGGGATATCAGGCAGTGGAGCAGGCAATTAAATGGTACAATGGGGAAGAAATTGAGGAGTTTATTGAAGTAC